>WJKA01000160.1 GCA_014729375.1 Chitinivibrionales bacterium | reverse complement strand
GATACATAACGCGCAGCTTTCCGGTGGTCGTAATAAAAACATCACGATACAAACCGCCGTAGAGAAAAAAGTCATTGTAGCCGCCGCTGCCCCTGGCTTTGGGCCCATCAGGAGGGATATCGGCATTTTCGGTATTGTCAACGCGGACGGCAATCACATTGTCCTGTCCCGGGCCGTTGACAAGATCGGTAATATCGAAATGAAACGAGTTGAAACCGCTCACCGCGAATTGCCCGGCATGCATTCCGCTCACCCAGACATCGGTCACCTGCATGGCGCCCTGGAATTCGGCAAAGACCGAGTGGGTCGTTCTGTCGACCTTCAACGTAAAATGGCGTCGATACCAGCCGACCTCTTTGCGGTCGTTTTCGCGCTGTTCGCTGTTGGCGTTGAACTTGCGCAGGTAGTGCGGCACGCTGACCGTCGCCCACCCCGCATCGTCATACGATTCGGCGCCGGGCGCATCCCCCAGGGCTTTATTATTGTCGGCGCGGTATTTCCAGCCGGTATTGATACAATGCATGACGCGATGCGACAGATTGGGCCGGGCAATGTAGGCATTGGCCGCAAACCTCATGGCTGAGCAGGCTATCAACATACAGAAGCTGATTATTCGGATGATACTTTGGGATCGAATTTCGCGTATCATTGCGGACCTCTCCAGGATGAAACACAGGCACAAAATTCACAGCTGCGCGTTCTGCCGTTGCCGGTTTCCATTTCTGCTTCCCCCTCCCGTGCTCCCTCCGGTTCGGGAACTCAGGCCTTGTGCCGGAAGGAGACGGGCAATCCTGTTTCGCCAGGACTGGAGAGACAGGGATTGTTCAGCAAAAAGGGTAATTATAAGGTAAGGATAGATGTGGCAGAAAACAAGCTTGATGAATTAAATTTTATCGCACAAAAAGGGCAAGACGTGCAGATTATTGGGACGGTGCTGACTGCCTTCCCTTGCCGGTAAATTTTTCGCGCGCTTCGAGCTCTTCGGAGGTGAAATACAGCTCGGTGATATCGCCATATGCGCCATAGCGCACCAATTCGACAAGCTCTCCATTGGCGCCGTCCAGCACGGTGGAACCGAGGTGATCTTTGGCATAATAGCGCACATTGCTTGCGCCGGATTCTTCATAGATACGGCCTTCTATGCCGAAAGGGGTGACGATATTTTCGTACCGGCGCAGCTTTTTGCAATTTTCGCAACTCCGTTCTTACGCTCGACCGACCGCCCCTGGAAAAAATGTGGAATATGTATTGAGGTAAATATTATTTTATTGCTATTAGTATTTATCTTTGGTACAATGAAAACGGTGTATCTCAATGAAGTTTGAATGGGACGAAGACAAAAACCTTGCAAATATCGAGAAGCACGGCATCTCGTTTGAAGAAGCGATGCAGGCGTTTCTCGATCCAAGGCGCAAAATCCGTCTCAACGCAAAGCATTCAGCCATCGAGATGCGCTACTACTGCCTCGGAAAAGTCGGTGATCGGGTTTTGACGGTCAGATTCATCGTTCGGGGCAGCAAAGCTCGGATAATCGGGGCCGGATACTGGCGAGAAGGGAAAAAAATCTATGAGCAAGGCTAAAAGCTACGCAAACGCACCGGCAGACATCGCCGAAGAACTCGAAAATTCGGTCGCAATCGATGACTTCCTGCCATCGCCCGGAACCATCGCCGAATCGCTGAAAAAACAGGAGACCGTGCCGGTAACAATGAAACTCAAGAAGGATACAGTCGAGCGGTACAAGCGGTTTGCGGCTAAAAAAGGAATCAAGTATCAGTCGTTCGTTTCGACTGTGCTCGATACCTACGCCAAGCACCTTTGATTGATCGGCCGCAGCTGTCGTTCTTCTGTTTAGTCGCTGGTTCTCGTCTTTTCATTTAGGGAAACCCTGGAGGGTTGCACGGGAGCTTACCTGCTCAGCTGAGCGGACCGAGATCCTCAAGAAATCTCGGGGAGCAGCCATACGGGCGGGGCGGGTGATCAGAGTCGTTCCGCATTGCGCACAAGTGCGCAAACGGCTGATGTACCGAGGTTTTGGGAGGTATTTGCGAAGCGGACAGCCTTTGCCACTTGTGCGGAGTGCGGCTACCATATCAAGCCAGAGTGGCGATTGAACGGGCTACCAATGAAATTGCGCCGCCAGGAACGGCGACGATTACTGTTATACACCAGACATTATGTCCCAGATTCGATCTGACCTGAACTTCTTGAAATTAGTCTTCAGTCTGACTCTTGCGCTATTCGCTACTCCGTTAATACGAAAATACAGCTCGGTGATATCGCCATATGCGCGAATCACAGAACCGGGTCGGGCCAGCACAACCTGTTTAGCATCAATCAGTTGCAAACTAAATCACCTCTATGGCCATCGATAAATCAAAGAGTTACACGTCATGCCGGCTAGATTTCGTCCCAGATGCGGCATGTCTTGATTGAAAAAACGAAGCAAATATTGCCGTAAGGCCTTGATTTTTGGCGGCAATTTCAAAGCCCCATCCACAGCAATTTGTTGCAAGCTATTTATTTAATTTATGCCGGCCCGGCCTGGATTATTCGGCTCGAATTATTCATCCTTCATCAGCAAAAACAGCTCAACCGGCACCACCGCAATTTCCGGCCTGATATCGAGCGTATTGCGTGAAACCACAAACCGCCGTCCCTTTTTTTTCAGCAACCCGGCATAATCCGCGGGGACCACGCGCCCCTGATACTTG
>WJKA01000159.1 GCA_014729375.1 Chitinivibrionales bacterium | reverse complement strand
GCTCAGCGCTGATGAAAAGCTGCTCGGCGAAAATGTTCTGGCATTGCTGAAAAATGCGCACGAGGTCTGGGACTATTCAAAGGAAAATATTGCTTTTCTGAAATCGCGGGGGATTGCGGCTCAGCACGTGCCGCTGGGCTACCATCCCGCGCTCGAGCAGATACCGCATGCAAAGAACAAGGATATTGATATTCTTTTTTACGGCAGCGTGGGTGAGAGAAGAAAAAAAATCCTCGATTCCCTTGCGTCAAATAATGAGATTACGCTTAAGACGGTATTTGGTGTGTATGGAAAACAGCGTGATGAGCTTATCGGACGGTCCAGGATAATTCTGAATATTCACCACTATGATGCCAGAATATTTGAGGCAGTACGGATATCGTATTTACTGAATAATAAATGTTTCATTGTTTCCGAGGATTCACCAGTTAATCCGTATGCGGATATTCCAATTCCCGCAACAACGTACGATAAAATTGTTGATTTCTGCCTTTCGTATGTATCCGGGAGCACAGAACGTGAAAGAATCGCCGAAGCGTGCTACCGGCGGTTTATAGAAAAGTATTCCATGGCGTCGCTGATCAGAAATATTGTTGCACCAGAGCTATAGAAATTTCCGCTTTTTATTTTTAACAGGACTACGCCTGTTTTTTGGAGCTGTTGCCATGAAAATCGACCGCCTCCTCTCTATCGTTGTCATGCTCCTTAACCGCCGGAAGGTCACTGCAAAGGAACTCGCCGACCATTTCAATAATTATATGCACGTCCAGAATATGTACATACCTGAAAAGTGCAAAAATAAAATCGTTTTATTTAAGACTGACTCGCCTTAATGCAGTGAAGATTCTTTTTTCGCCTTTAATGCCTTTATAATAAGATACATTCGGGGAGTACCGGATGTAAGAGCTTTAATCTCAACCTCAAACCGTTTTTTTTCTCTAAAGTATTCCGGTTTCCTGCCGATATAACAGACAGGGGAAGCTGTGAGATCGAAAATAATCCCACAGTAACAGTATCGGAAACAAAAAAACTGTCTGGCAGCGCTGTGCTTATTATGCAGCATCAGACAGGGATGTCTCACCCTTTAACAAGGAGGTTGGCCGTAAGATCTTATTTATATTTCTTTCTTTACATTTAATATTGACTGATCAGGATTATTGAATCGGAGATGCGTTGCATCCTTTTTTTTCGGAACCGGATTTGAAGACTATTGAAACGGTTCCGGGGACAAAGGACGTGGACGAGACCGGGGACAACAATAACTTCTGTTCTCCAACCCCTTATCTCTTGATTCTGACAATCAGTCGCACAAACAGAAACCGTCACGTAGCGGGATGGGGAAGCCCCGGTATGGTGACATGGATGGACAAAAACACTCACAAGGGAGGTGCATTATGTTAGGTGGAGTAACATCTGCTTCATACAAGCTCACACAAATATACAATTCAAACAGCCAGCAACTGGCCAATTCGCTCGCACGGATTGCATCGGGTAAGAAGTATGTCAATGCCGGTGATGATTTTGCCAGTTTTGCCCGCGGGCAGACTATCGAAAGCGATATTATCGGGTATGAACATGTGCAGGTGAATTTGAAACTTGCCGAGGGGATTACCGATGCAGGAGTTGAGATCGGCGGTCAGTTATATGAAGACCTTATTGAAATGCGTGAACTCGCCGAACTTTACGAGGCTGAGGAGGCCGGGGCCAACGATGCCGATGTTTTGGCCGGGTATGAGTCGGAGTTTGATGCATTAAAAGAAAAAGTGGTTTCAGCAATAGGAAATACCTCGGTTGACGGCACTGATATTGTTCAGGCGGCTAATCTGAGTACTGTCTCGCTGGACCCTGCCGGAACGGGCACATTGGCGATCACGCCGACTACTGTTCCCGATTCCGCTGCCATTGATGCTTTTGATTTGTCCGGAGCAACTACCTCTGGTGATGTCGATACGCAGGTAGGAAATGCACTGACATATTTAACTGAAATGCAGGGATTTGACAAAAGCATCGAATCACAAATCAATATTACGGATACAATCATTGCCAGCAAAGAAGCTGCTAAATCATTGGTGACTGAAATTGACGAGGCTGAAGAGCTTTCCAGGGTGACAGCGCTTAATGTCAGGCAGCAGTCGACAATTGCCATGATTGCACAGGCAAACATGTCGCATGCTGCGGTCGCGCGATTGTACGGCGGGCAGTAGCTGATCAAAAATTCAATATCCTGAATAATAAAAATGAAGTAGAAGGGCTGAATACTGCGGATATTCAGCATATTCGGCCCTGTAATTGAAAAACGCTGTCTGTCGGAACGGGGAAGCACCGGCAGTGGCGGCACAGGGAAGGTACATTCTCACAAGGGAGGTGCATATGCTTTCTGGAATTAATGTAACGTCAACGATAATGCGCATTGCAAGCTTTAATCAGCAGAACAAAGCGTTTCTTGCTGATTCCTTAATGAAAATTGCTTCGGGCAAAGCTGTCAATAAACCGGAAGACAGTACCGGAGATTTCTTTAAAGCCCAGAATATCAATACCGAAAGCAGGGGATACCGGGTCGTGCAGCAGCAGGTTGGGGAAGCAATTGCCATGAATGAAGTAGCTGTCGAAGCCGGATCGCAGGTTTTCGGTCTGTTGAATGATATGATGCAACTGGTAGATTTGTACTGGGACGAATCGGATCCTGATGCGCAGCAGGCATATAAATCCGATTTTTCCTCCAGGGCCAGTCAGATAACCAGTATCATTGCCAACACCCGGTATGACGACAAGCAATTAATCAGTGATACGTCGGGCGACCCGCTTACCAGTATCTATATCAATCCACACAATCAGGCACAGACCTATGATATTTCATTTGACAATGGGGATGTTGTCGATTCGGCATCGCTTGAAACGCTTGATATCGGCGCGCCCGATAAGGCGACGGTGAAAAGCACCGTGCAGGCTGAACTGGATAAAGCTGCATCATATCTGGCAAAAACCTCGGCATACTCGCGCGGGTTATGGGCACAGCACAATATGATTGAAAAAAAACTGGCCACAAATGCCGGGCATGAGCAGGCAATAACCGGGGTGAATGAAGCGAACGAGTTGACACAGGTTATAAAACGCCAGGTGGCCCATGATGCATCGCTCGCCATGCTTGCCCAGGCAAATCTCATGCATCGGAATGTCCTGATGTTGTGCGGCTTGAATCGCGCGTGAAAAGATACTACTTCAGGGAATGGAGAATGCCGTTTTGCGGATGACAATCACCGGCGCCGGCCGGGCTTGTACCTCTTTCACCATTGAATCTTCAGTCTTTAACTATCAACCTCCGGCCCATCTACTCATCCGGAAAGTACTGTTCTTTTCGTGGATTCATAAAGGAGTCCCATTCGAAAAGAAATGCTCCCTGGCGAGTCGTTGATTGCGGTCGGTCGGTAACCGAGATAAACAGCCTGACTTTTGTGCTGTCGTTCCAGAAGCCGCAGAAAAGCTGCTCGGGAGTGCCGTTGCCCAGGGCAATTGCTTTTGCCGCTTCCGAGCCGGTAAACGAATAAGCCATCAGCGCATCGAGCGGGCGCCAGATTCCGTAATAGTCAACAACAGTCGTTTCATCAGAATCCTCTGATTGCAGCGCATCATGATCGGCATCGATTTCACATTCATCACTGACAGCATCGGAAAGTATCAAAAAATCTTTTTCCCGGGGATTACAATTTATCGAATAAAAAATGTCTTCGGCAATGCGGGTGTCCATCCGGCGGTCGCCTTCATAAACCTGCACTATCAGTTTTGCATGCGACGGATACTTTTCGAACTGGCGCGGTTCCATGCAGAAAACATACCACGGCGCGGAAATAAAAAGCGCCAGACCCTGGGATCCCCAGGTGCGGTTATGGCCGTATTCCCACCCGATCGCCGGAACAGCGCCTGCTCCATACGAATGGCCGATAACGGCTATTCGTGTTGTATCGACCTTGTCGGCAATGAGCTCGAGGCCGTTGTCGAATCCGGTTATTAAAACACTGTATCTCAGCTCATGGTCAAAAATGCTGCTGTAATTATATTTAGTAAAGACAACGGCATTACCTCTGCTGACAATGTGATCGATCAGGTTACGGTAGAATTCGGTTGACGGTTTCCACAGCGCGGGTGCGAACAGCACGATGGGAAACGGGCCGGAACCGCTGTCCGGTACGATAACATGCACATTGGCGTCACCGAACCCCGGATGAGGAAATAATCGTTCTGTTGGAGTAAACGGCCCGTTGGCGCCGAACCCGCTGTCAATTGGAGGTACGCAGCAGGGATCATCACAAGGCTGAACAGCACCGTCATTGTACCCTTCTTCACGGTCTTTATTATCATCTTCCTCCTGACGTTCCCGGTCTTCTTTGAGATGTTTTCTGAACCAGCGCATCCGTAAATAATTTCTGAGCGTGAGCTCATCCCTTTTTCCGGGATCGGCATCAAGACAGGCAAGCTCATGGGTTTTCAGGCGCGGATTAACTTTGTTCAGCCAGAAATTCATGTAGTATGCCTGGGGGTGGGACATTGGCGGACGGTCGCCTGCGTAAAGCTGTGTTACCGAATCGGTTTCATTCCACATACCCATGAAACGCTGGTGCCGCGAACCGTTTCCGAGACAAATCTCTTTTGCATTTTCCGGTCTGGTAAAAGCGTATGCAATCAGGGCATCGCACAGCCGGTGAATCCCGTAGTAATCGAGAAAATTGGTCCGGACGCCGAATTTCCGGTCACCGTTCGGCGTGCTGTGGTCGGCAGTCAGCGGGTAGGTCTGATTGGAAGAATCGCTGCGGAGAATAATAAAATCTTTTTCGCTGAACGGTATATTGATATTTTCAAATATGTCTTTGGCAATTCGCGGATCATTGACATTATCATGTTCGAATACCTGCATTATCAGTTTAACATGGCCGGGAAAAGAGCCGAGCTGTTGACTGGATATTCCATGACAATACCAGGGTGCCATCATATACAGGAATGCACCATCGGCCCCCCATTTCTTTTCCCTCAGCATTTTCCATGCAAACGAGGGTATCGCGCTGGCGCCGTACGAGTG
>WJKA01000158.1 GCA_014729375.1 Chitinivibrionales bacterium | reverse complement strand
CTGCTGTGAGGACCGAATACTCATCTTCCTTCTCAATACCCCGGAATTTCCATTCATCAACAAGAAGCTTCCGCACCTTGATCCCCCGCATGCGTGTCTCAATCTACTCATCGCTGTATCCCTTCGCCGGATACGTGGCCCGCATCCGCCTGATCGACGGCTCAGGACCTTCAATCTCCTGCACCCGCTCATACCCGGACCCTGGCCGGCCATCGCTTGAACGGCCCGGCTTTGGATTGCTGCAAATTTAAACAGGCAAAAAACAGCCCCGAAATCGGGGTTCTAAGCGATTAAATGGCGCGTTTTTTTGGTGTATTTTGTTTTATTTCAGTTGCTTAACCGTGGTCCGACCCCGTTCATTCGGTTCATTACCCGTCCAGCTACATCAGCACGAGTGCGGCACAAGCGCCTGCACTGAGCAGCGCGCCGGCTATGGTCCTGGGGCCGGGCCGGTCCTTGTTGACTATCCAGGCTATCGGGATGACAACCACCGGCATCATGCTCAATACCGCCTGGACAACCGCAGAGGGCTGCCGTTCCAGGGCCTCGTGATACGCGGCCATTCCCAGCACCGGTCCGATAATCACGCTTGCGGTAAGCCACGCGGCGAACCGGCCCCGGTGACGCGAGGCAACGCTCCAGGACTTTGGAAGTACCGTTGCGCCTGCAATGAGCAGGAACAGCGTGCCGCCCGCCACCCGGTACAATGCGCTCACGATGAGCGGTACCTCGATTCCCCGGGCATGGGTCTGGTGCATGGCATACCGGGTGAGCACCGCGCTTATGGACATAAAGGTGCCGGCAAGAATTGAGACGGCAATACCGGAGCGCCACTGCCGCACGCTGAACTGTTTTTTTTCCGCAGGCGCCAGTGCGATTACCACTCCACAGATAATAACCGCAGCCGCAGCAAGCTCCTTTGCACCCGGGCTGCTGCGCAAAAAGATGACCTCGATACTCCAGGAGAATATCGGACTGCTGCACAAGGCGATCAGCATAGTCAGCCGCGGACCGATCCGGTTATAGCCGGTGTAAAGAAACGTGTCGCCGATACCTATATGAAGTATGCCGCTGATGAAAAAAAGCCATGCGGTGGGAAAAAGAAACGGCCCGCCGGCAACCAGCGACAGCATAATCATAATCGGGAGCGACAGCGTGATTCGCCACCTGTTGGCCGCAATACCGCCGACCCATGAAGAGCATTTGGATCCGCTGAAACCGCCGAAAGTAAACGCACAAAGTGTGAGAAGGGTCCAGAGCATGCCGGGTCCTTTGCACAAGGGATATGCTCAAAAAAACAGCACCGCAAAATACATTACTTGTGACAGTGCCTACACAAATTATTGCTCTCTGCCCGCCAAAAAGATATTTTTTTAATGAGGCGAATAATAAAATAGTTGCACAAAAACGAAATTTTAAAAATTCCGCGTCTGTAGTGGATAGAATGTCATGATTACAAAGTCAATTAAGCGCTTAAGCACCGTGCTGGTCTACTGCGTAACAGGCATTTTTCTTGTTTCATCTCCGGTAGTTTCAATATCGCTTGACGGTATCAATGTTCCGAAAGACAGTTTTGTTGTCTATCTTTGTATCGGGCACTCAAACATGGCGGGCATCGATATACATAACAGCGATAATCAGATGCATCCGCGTTGCTGGACCTACCGATGGTTTGACAATGATGAATGGGTGCCTGCTGCTGAAGAGCCGGGCTCGAAATCAAACGGGTTATCGGCGCGGGGCGCAGGCGGCCCCGGCATGCCGTTCCTGAAACAACTGACAGACCAATATCCGGGGTATTATTTCGGTGTTATATCAAATGCGAGTTTTTCATCGACCTGCCGGGGTGTCAACACAGGCGGCAACAGTTCAGGTCTTCCTGCTGAAGAAAACCGGTACTGGAAAGGCGCGCAGTTATATGAAGAAATAATCGGGGCCGCGCTGGAGGTACGGGGCCAGGTGACTTTCGGCGGTATCCTCTGTATGCTTGGCACTGTTGAAGCGACACGGGCAAGTGATGAAAGTGTGTGCAGGGCTTTTTCGGACAATATCAAGCAGATGGTACATGATATGCGTGACGATCTGAGCGAGCCGTATCTTCCGTTCATCATGGGTGATTATGAGAAAGGAAATTACGGTTCCTATGAACCATCGCTCCCCTGGCCGTCAATTATCGCCGGGCAGATCGATTCGATTCCTCATAAACTCATCATTTCCACGGTTATCAATTCCCGGGGTATCGAAATGTACAACGATCACCATTTTACCGCCGTCGGCCAGGCCGAGTGGGCGAAACGCGCGGTTGATTCTATTTCCTCCCGAAACTGGCTTCCGCTTCCTCTTGCCGGAAATCTTCCCCCTGTCGTGCGCGCAGGGCCTGACAGCGGGACTGTTATGGATTGCACCATTGTTCTGCAGGGGAGCGCTGTTGATGACCAGCAGTCATCGATATCTGCCGAATGGTCTGTAGTAAAATCTCCGTTCGGCGGTTCGGTAGTATTCGATAACCGCACCGATGCGGGGTCACCGGTCCGTTTCGTTAACCAGGCCGGACGGTATGTTCTTCGCTTGACTGCATCGGACGGCACTCATGAGGCATACGATGACTGCATGTTCGAGGTCTTTCCGGGCATGCCGGACTCTGTGTTTTTTCAGCCGAATACCCCGGACGGTGCTGTCTCAATTGAAACGGAAAACTACCATTTCCAGATGGTTCGAGGCGGCCACACCTGGGAATTTGTCACGCAGCAGGGGAATTCCGGTGATGGATGCATGCAGGCGCTCCCGGACAACGATTTAAGAATAAACGACAATTATGCAGAGGAATCGCCGCGGCTCGATTATTATATTTACTTTCTCAAGACAGGGACTCATTATATCTGGACGCGGGGAATAGGCGATTACGGCGGAGCAAGCGAAGACGACAGTTATCATGCCGGACTCGATTTCCTGGAAATCTCTTCCTGTGACAGAATTTCCCGTTTCAGGCCCGATTGGACCTGGAACAACATATCCATGGACACCGATCCGGCGATTATTGAAATTGAGACGCCGGGGGTGCATGTTTTCAACGTGTATATGCGCGAGGACGGGTGTATTCTGGATAAAATTATCATCACCAGGGACCCGGCGTATGTCCCGGAAGGCGACGGGCCTGGACAAACCGCTCTGAAACCGCTGAATGCCGTACCCGACACCTCGGATTCTTTGGTCCCCCCGGATTCCGGTATTCACGTAGCAGCCGGTCATATTGAATTGCTTGAGCCATTCGGCGGAGAATCATTTGCAATCGGCGATACGATAGCGGTCAGATGGGCGGCCGGCGAGGGGGTCAATCCGGTCGATATAAAATTTTCTCCCGATCGTGGCATTAACTGGGTCCTGATAAACGCGCAATCAATAGACCGTCATTTCAATAAATCCCTGTGGGGAAATTTCTCCTGGGTTGTTCCGCGATATGTAATAACCGAGCCGCCGGGCAATGACACACTGTATCTCGACAATGCAGACAGTTGTTTGATACTGGTAATGGAGTACCAGACCGACGACACCCGGAAAATCGATTATGTCGATTCGCTGTTTTCTGTCAGTCTGCACGGCCGTATCAGCAATCAGCCGTATGGAGTATACAACAGGCAATTCAATACGGCAATGCATTACCGGAACGGAATGCTTCATATTGACAGTGGTGAATTTGACGGTCCGGTACAATTGTTCGGCATCCACGGCAAGGTTATATATTCCACCCGTGCGGGCAGCCCGGCCATCACACCGGCCGGCCTTCCCGGAGGTACGTATTTTGTAAAACTCCGCACAATGGTTTGTCCTGTTATTATCTGCCGCTGAATAAAAAAACGTAAAGCATGAAATTTCGGCTGTCTTATTGTATATGGTTCATCCCCGCTCGTGCGGGGAACTTTCCACCTATCTGAAACGCCACAATTTTCGTTTCGGTTCATCCCCGCCCATGCGGGGAACGGCATAACGGATTTCGTATCATCTTACACCACTGCGGTTCATCCCCGCTTGTGCGGGGAACGGCCGATT
>WJKA01000157.1 GCA_014729375.1 Chitinivibrionales bacterium | reverse complement strand
GTCGGCAATGATATCAGCTCGATCAAGACCATTATCAATGGAACCTGCAATTATATACTTACGCAAATGACAAACAAGCAGCTTCCGTTCGAGCAGGTGCTTGCCGACGCGCAGAAACTGGGCTATGCCGAGGCCGATCCCACGCTTGATATTGAAGGCGGTGATACGGGGCACAAAATAGCAATCATGGCATCGCTTCTGTACGGCGGATATGTCCCGTTCGATCGTATCGGTGTGGAGGGAATAACCGGCATTACCCCGGACGACATTGCCTGTGCAGGCGAACTCGGGTACTGCATCAAGCTGCTAGGAATAATCAAGAACTGCGACGGTGTTGTTGACGTAAGGGTACATCCGGCCATGCTCCATAAAGAACATATCCTTGCATCGGTGTCGGATGTTTTCAATGCTGTTCTTCTGGAAGGCGATGCTGTGGGAGACATATTGCTGTATGGAAAGGGCGCGGGCGAGATGCCGACCGCATCCGCGGTGATGTGTGACATTATCGATGTTGCGCGGAATATCGTTTCAGGTTTTCCCCGCCGCATTCCGATGACCTGGTACCGGAAAGAAAATGAACTTCCGCTTCGTGAGCTCAACGCAATTTCGGCGCGGTATTACTTGAGATTTACTGTTTGCGACAAGCCGGGTGTGCTGGCGTCTATTGCCGCAATTCTCGGAAAAAAAGATATATCGATTGCATCGGTGGTCCAGCGCGAGGGGTTTTCCGCGCAGGGCGTGCCGGTAATAATCCTTACACACACAGCTACAGAAAAAAATATCAGGGACGCCTGCAGGGAAGTCGAAACAATGGATTTTGTCAGGAACACAACACAGATGATACGAATAGAGGATTAGCGGCGCTAATATGGAAAAAGCATTTTTACGCACATTCGGGAAAGGGCCGGCAAAGCAGTATGCGATCGATCAGATCCGCTATAAGGATGATGACGGGTCGCTTTTGGAAGTTGTCAATCCTTTGCCCGAATATACTGCGGAGCAGGTTTCCGGGCTCAGGGAACTGTTCAGCCTTCGCTATCTTTCCTTGAATCCGCTTGACCGCAGCGGCGTCTGGCGATACCGCGAGTTCCTTCCCTCGTTCAAGCCTTTTGACAATGTCGTGACGCTGTGGGAGGGCAATACCCCGATATATCCGCTTCCCGTCTGTGCTCAATATGCCGGGATGGATGCCCTTCTGGCAAAACACCAGGGGAACAACCCCACGGGATCGTTTAAAGACAACGGAATGACAACAGCGGTAACAATGGCGCGGAAACTCGGAGCGCGAATGGTTGCCTGCGCATCGACAGGAAATACATCGGCATCAATGGCCGCGTACGCGGCCCGCGCGCGAATGAAAAGCATTGTCTTTATTCCCGAGGGGCAGATTGCCTATGGAAAACTGTCACAGGCACTTGATTACGGGGCCTTGACAATCCAGATCAACGGCGATTTTGATGCGGCGATGAATGTTGTGCAGGATGTCTGCGAGAAAGGAAATATTTATCTGCTCAATTCGATCAATCCCTTTCGAATCGAGGGACAGAAAACGATTATGATCGAAATGCTTCATCAGCTTGGGTGGAGCGTTCCGGACTGGATTATCGTACCTGGAGGAAATCTGGGCAACTCGAGTTCTTTCGGCAAAGCGTTTTATGAGCTGAAGTCGTGCGGATTCATCGATAAAGTGCCCCGCCTGGCAATCATTCAGGCGCGGGGCGCAGGGCCGCTGTATAAAAGCTATATTGCCAGCGACAGGACATTGAAACCGGTTCACGCTCAAACCAGGGCGACGGCTATTAAAATAGGCAATCCGGTCAGTTTCAGCAAGGCGTGGTATGCTGTTGATTACTGCGACGGGATTGTCGAGGATGTGTCTGAAGAAGATATTGCCATTGCAAAAAGCAGGATCGGCGCAGACGGGATCGGCTCAGAACCTGCTTCAGCTACTACGGTCGCAGGCTGTAAGAAGCTTGTGGAAAAAGGAGTTATACAGAAGTCGGACCAGGTTATGTGTATTCTCACCGGTCATTTGTTGAAAGACCCGGATTACAGCGTGGAGTTTCACAAGGATGAGCTGTATCTTGATGTTGAGCGTAAAACAACCGTGAGCGGTTCTCAAAAAATAGATACTCGCGGTTTTTCCAACAAGCCGGTGCAGTTGCCGGCCGATGCATCAGTGCTCCTGGATTATATCGAAAAGAAACAACAACCCCCCTCGTAAAGAACTCATGAAATATGCGCTTTTAATTGGTGACGGCATGGCGGATTTTCCAGTCGGTTCGCTTGACAACAGGACGCCGCTGGAATATGCGGCCACGCCGAACATGGATGCCTGCGCACACGAGGGTGTCGTTGGCGGCGTGAAAACGGTCCCTGATGGAATGCCGCCGGGCAGCGATGTTGCGAACATGTCTGTCATGGGATATGACCCTGCGCGCTATTATAACGGCCGTGCGCCGATCGAGGCGGCAAGCATGGGTGTGCCGCTCGCTGCCGGCGATATCGCTTTCAGATGCAACCTGGTCACACTCGATGCCACGCGTATGGTCGATTATTCCGCGGGACATATCGAGACAGGCGAAGCCTGCAAAATTATCCGGGAGCTGAAAGACGCACTCGATTCCCGGACGGTCACGTTTTATCCCGGAGTCAGCTATCGGCATCTGGCTGTGATGCACGGATTTCCAGGAGGAAAGCTTTCCTGCACGCCGCCGCATGATATTTCAGGGAAGGAATATAAACCGGGTCTGCCGACGGGCGCGGGACAAGAGCTGGTGCGCACGCTGTTTTACCGCGCGCGGGACATTCTCGCCCACTCGACGGCCAACGCAAAACGGAAAGAGTCCGGCAAGAGTCCGGTAACTGATATCTGGCTGTGGGGACAGGGACCGGCAATTGCTCTTCCCACCCTTCAGGAGCGTTATTCACTGTCGGGATCGGTGGTGTCTGCGGTCGACCTGATCAAAGGGCTCGGCGTTCTGGCCGGCTTGACAGTCCGCACGGTGCCCGGCGCGACCGGCTACCTCGACACCAACTATGCCGGCAAGGTGGAGGCTGCCGAGGCCGCCCTGACGGAGCAGGACCTGGTGTACCTTCATGTAGAGGCTCCCGATGAAACCTCGCATGAAGGATCGCTTGAGAAGAAAATACAGGCTATTGAGGATTTTGATAAAAATATTGTCGGAGAAATGCGTAAACTCATGAGACATTTTGATACCATGAAAATATGCGTGCTTCCCGACCATGCAACGCCTGTGTCTATGAAAACGCACCATGCAATGCCGGTGCCCTGGGCAGCCTGCGGCGCGGGAATCACTTCCGGCAGCGCAAGAACATACTGCGAAAAATCCGCGAAGAATTCTGAGGTCATCAGCGGGGTGGAGCTGTTTGACCGGTTTGTGAGAAAGGATTGAGTATCGCACCATCCGGTGCCGATAGCATTGAGAAACAAATTTCGATGTCGGTAATCAGGATTTTTTTCAGCAGCCGATCATTACTCGAGTAGCAAAGACCTGAATGCATGCTAGTATAATTATTGCCTTTTCTCCATCTGTTAAACGCTGTGGTTTCCGTGCCTCAGTAGTGAATTGCTCTGCCAAGGAAACAGCGTGAATGTAAAAGCATTTGAAAAAATATTCACGCTTGCTCTGGATATTATTGCGTTTAATGTTGCGTTTGTTGCATCGGTGTGGCTGCGCTATAAAAGCGGGTTCTTTCCCGAGTTGTATAATCCCGATATTGACGTTATTTCCTATTTTGTGCCGATCGGCCCGGTGTCGACTATTACCTTCGGCTGGGTAGTGCTGTTTTTTCTCACCGGCTTGTACCGGGAGTGGTACAAGGAATCGCGCATTGATGTTCTGTTTGCGGTAACCAAAGCGGTCATCGCCGGTCTGGTGATTGTGCTGCTGATTACCCGGGGCCATGAGCTGTACCAGTTTGTGACAAACGGGAAACGGCCGGTGTTTTTTACCCGGGCCACGCTGGCGATAATCATAACGTATGGCGGGTGTTTTTTGTTTTTTGCCACGGCAAACCGGTTGTTGATCCATTCGTTTTTAAGCTGGCTGGCATCAAAAGGGATCGGTACGAGACGGGTGCTGGTGGTGGGTGCAAACGAATCGGGCGCGAGTCTGGTACGGGAAATCGCACACTACCCGCATCTCGGCAACCGGGTTGTAGGCTTTATTGACGATGACGGGCGGAAGAAGGGAAATACACTGGAGAAGCTTCCGGTGTTCGGCACTTATTCGGACATTCCACAGGTAGTAAAAAAGGAGCAGATACAGGGGATTATTATCTCGCATGTTTCGACCTCGGCGAATGAAATTCTCAGGGTGATGGAGTATTGCGCGGATGTTAACGTTGACATATACATGGTGCCCTCGCTCCTGGACGTTATCTCCGGGCATTTCAAGACGCACCAGATTTTCGGGGTTCCGCTGATGGTACTGTTGCAGGACCACATGTCCCCGTGGGAGGTGCAGGTCAAGCGGCTTGTGGATATCATTGCATCACTGCTGGTGCTCGGATTCGGCGCGCCGCTATGGATCGCAATTTCTGTGCTGATCAGATGGAATTCTCCCGGCCCTGCATTGTACAAGCAGAAGCGCGCGGGCAAGTTCGGCAGACCGTTTATGCTGTACAAGTTCCGCTCGATGTATCAGGATGCTGAGGCGCGGGCAGGGCCGCAATGGGCCAGCAAAGACGATCCCCGGATTACCCCGCTCGGACGGTTTATCCGAAAAACCCGTATCGATGAGATCCCGCAGTTTATCAATGTGCTCAGGGGCGAGATGAGCCTGGTCGGCCCGCGGCCCGAGCGGCCCGTTTTTATCAATGAGCTCAAAAAAGAAATTCCCTGGTATATCCGGCGACTGAAAATGAAACCCGGGATCACCGGCTGGGCCCAGGTTAAACACAAGTATGACGAAACAATCGAGGATGTCAAAAAAAAAGTAATGTATGATCTGTATTATTTCGAGAATATGTCGCTTGCACTTGATCTAAAAATCATACTCCGCACCGTACTGGTGGTACTTACCGGCAAGGGCGCGCATTGAGCGGCCTGCAGAAAGGGTTTCTTTGAATACCGGCTATGCAGCTCCGGCAGAAAATTATCATTACCCGGCAACTACCCAGGTACTTTTTCTTCACCCCGGAGGGGGGAGAGCACACTGAACGGAGGTGTCCGGGGACCGCGTTACTTGTTTAATAGCAATTGATTATGCAGGAAATGGAGCCGCATCCTCAAAATCCTTTCCGAAACAGTTGAAAAGCGGCAAAAAAAGCAGTATAATTCAAGACGTAATACTGCAAGATAATGCACACCGGCCGGCCGGGTTTATTCGTGTGGGGCTTTCATGGTCAGCATGATGTTGACAACAGAGAACGAGCGTGAGCAGCAGATACTTTCCATGGCGTTCCGTCAGCGGGGAGTTGAGATCATGCTGTTTCGACCCGATTACAAAAACTATATCAAGATGCTTCAGTTTCTTCCGGACATCCTTATTGTAGAATTTCCAAAGCTGCACACCGATCAGTCGCACTTTGTAAAGCTTTTGCGACAGCATAAAAAGACAAAAAAGGTGCCGGTAATTGCTTATGGCGACAAGGCGGATGCTTCGATACGGTCCGGTATAATGAAACGTGGTGTCAGTGAATATCTGGAGCGTCCGCTCAAGTTTTCAATTCTGGTCAATTTAATAGAATCCAAACTTCGCCTGGTAAACAAATCGCTTCAGGATACTGACATACAGGAGGGCAATGAAAACACCATGGATGACACCTCGGCGCTGCGAAGTACCGAGACATTACCGACAAAGAAAATTCAGATTATGGTCGAGCATGTCTCGGGCCTTCTTGCGTTTCCTTTTACTGTTGCAAAAGTTCTGAAGCTTGCCGATGATCCGAAAGCGGGCGCGGCCGATCTTGGAAAAGTGATCAATTCTGATCCGGTGATTTCTGCAAATATCCTCAAGGTGTCAAACAGTGTCTTTTTTGCATCTTCAAACAGAAAAATCAGCTCGATAAAAGACGCCATTGTCCGTATCGGGTTCCGGGAAACAAGACGAATTGTTATGGGAATGGCGGTAATGGATCTTGTTGGGAAGGACAATAGAAATTACGGGTTCGACCGAATTGATTTCTGGTACCACTCGCTTGCCGCAGCTATTTTTGCCGAGTATTTCGCCAAGCGGATGGGCGGAGTCAGTACGGAGGATGCATTTCTGGCGGGATTGTTGCATGATCTCGGCATGCTTATCATGGATGAATTTTTTTCGGATATATTTGCCGAAGTTCTTGAGAAAACGGCTGAAAACGGTGGCCTTTATATCACCAGCGAGACGGCAATGCTGGGAATTAATCATAATGACGTTGTAAAAGAGTTGTTTGCAAAATGGAAGATGCCGGACCAGATTACCGAGGCAATTGTTGAACAATATGGTTTTTGTTCTTTTTCGGGAAAACTTGACACACAGGGCAAGAAGCTGGCGGTTTGTGTCGGCGCCGGAAACATTCTTGCAAAGCTGATACATCTTGGCAATGAGGCTGATCACTTTATCAGACCGATACCCGACTGGGTGTTTAAAGCAGCAAAAATGCAGACCGGAATTACAGACGATTTTCTTGAGACCGTGTACCGGGACATAAAGCTGTTCCGTCAGTTCCTCAAGCTGGAAGAGCGGGAGTTTCTACGGGCCGGCGAGGGGATCGAGGACGCGGAACAGAAAACGGTTGGCATTGTCAATGCCGCAAAAAGCCTTCTCATTCCTCCGAAGCTTTTTCTTCGCAAAGAAGGAATGAATATTGAGCTGATTAAAACTCCCGGAGAAGCAAACGAACATGACGGCAAGCTTGATTTCATTCTTGTCTGGGCCAATGAACAGACCACGGCTGAGGGTGTTGATCACTATACGGGGATTATTAAAAAAGGCCACGATGGCGGCAATTCCGGTGCAAAACCACAATTTGCGCCTGTGCTTGTGTGTGTAAATTCAAAATCATCACTGCCGAAGAATGAAGCTATGAAAGACGTTTCTTTTACCGACCGGAGTTGTGATCTCCGGCATCTTGAGCAGATCATATTAGAAGTTCTGATGGGAAAAACCGTCGAATTTGTGCCGTATGATTCCGAGGAAACAGCATCAGTTACCGATGAAGCAGAGACAGGCGAAGAGACCGGGGCGGTGGAATCAGGGGCACAGACCGAAACATCATGAAAACGATTCCTCTTGACAGTATAAAGCCCGATACCGTTACCGAACAGGATTACTATTCCCCCGGAGGTGGACTCCTTATTGCCAGGGCTTTACCGAGCAGCTATCGTGAAGAGATCAGATAATGGATGGTTTCTGATTATTAGTGGACTGCATCTCAGGTAGGTGTGTTTCCTGGGAGCTGTTTATGTTCCTGTTGAGGCGCGAAGATGTAGAATACCGGGGGGTATTCAACTGATCCTGCTCCGCCATAGCGTGGCTACGCGACGGCGAGTGGGCAACGAAGACAGGGATGAAAAGAGCCTGTGAAAGCATATTCGTATTTGAGATACAGTACGCTAGCTCAGCCAGTAAATTCACGCACGATCTGCAGCATGCGTCGCACCGGTTCTGCAGCACCCCAGAGCAACTGGTCGCCGACAGTAAATGCGGCAATATACTGGGGGCCGATATTCATTTTTCTGATCCGCCCGACAGGCACGCTCAGTGTGCCGGTTATTGCTGCAGGTGTCAGCTCTTTCAGAGTGGACTCTTTCTCGTTTGGAATAACCGTCACCCAGTCATTCGATTCGCTGATCATGCTCTGTATTTCATCAACAGGCACGTCGTTTTTGAGTTTAATTGTCAATCCCTGACTGTGGCAGCGCATTGAACTGATCCGGACACAGATGCCGTCAATGGGAATTTCCGGGTCACATCCGAGAATTTTATTGGTTTCGGCATATCCTTTCCATTCTTCCCTGCTCTGGCCGCTTTCCATTGGCTTGTCGATCCAGGGAAGGAGGCTTGCCGCCAGCGGCTGAGTGAAATTATCGACTGGAAGGGAGCCGTCCCTGAGCCTGGCGGTCACTGCCGCGTCGTATTCAAGTGCGGTCGCGGCGGGATTTTCGAGCAGTGCGCGTGATGCATCCACCAGCCCGGCCATTTGCTTGATAAGCTCGATCATATTTTTCGCGCCCGCGCCCGAGGCTGCCTGGTAAGTCATCGAGGACACCCATTCAACCAATCCTTTCTGAAAGAGGCCGGCAATCGCCATGAGGAGGAGGCTGACAGTGCAGTTACCGCCGATATAATTTTTTATGCCTGAAGAGAGCGCGTTATTAATTATTTCGCGGTTGACCGGGTCGAGAACGATCACACTGTCATTTTCCATGCGCAGTGCAGATGCTGCATCTATCCAGTATCCATTCCAGCCGCTTTTTCGGAGTTCCGGATACACTTTTCTGGTATAATTGCCTCCCTGACAGGTAATTATGATATCAAGATCCTTGAGGGTGCCACTATCGTATGCATCCTGGAGCGGTGGAATATCAACGCCGATATCGGGACCCTTTTGTCCGACCTGGGAAGTTGAAAAGAAGATGGGTTCGAAATCATTGAAGTCATTTTCAGCAATCATGCGTTCCATGAGTACTGAACCGACCATTCCGCGCCAACCGATAAATCCTGCTTTGAGCATTGTAATTCTCCTTTGGTGATACAACCGGAATTCGATACTATGCGATATTCACAACAACCGTTCTTTGTTCCGGATTTCGAATTTTCTTTTTTTCCATTGTAAAAAAAAGACTACCCCACATGTGTGAAG
>WJKA01000156.1 GCA_014729375.1 Chitinivibrionales bacterium | reverse complement strand
GCAGTAACCTTGCGGCACGAGGCTTGAGATAGTGGAGCAGCTGGCAGATATGAGCCTGCGATTGGAGGCAGTGCGAGCCACACCGGAGGGTACGAAACCTCCGGTAGTGGTCACATCAATTCCGACAACACGGGATTTTGCATGCATTTGTTAATTCGACCTCATAAGTGTAATACTTATATGGATGACCTGGCCATCATTGCCAACGGGGATAGAGAACTCAAGCGGGGTGATGATTTCAAGGACTGTGATTAACCAGCTCGGGACTTGATTATTCGTATCCGACATAGATTTCAACCTCTGCTGCATTCGTGACGGCTGTATTGAGATCGACAAACGAGTCGATGCGCGCACCGCCTTTGACTGGAATATTGACTGGAATCGGAGAAAGTACCGGAACCGAAGGCGCTTCAATATTCGCACCCAACCCAGCGCTGTAAGAAGCGACGAAAGGATACTGCGCTGGAGCGAAGTTAACATCGTCTGAATCCAACCTAAAAACCCCAATGAGCTCTTCTCCGGCTGTAATGACGTTGCCCTGGCCGATAACTCCCATGATGGAAGTTATCCGCTGGGCGGATTCTGCGAGTGTGATTGTTCCCACAGCTGTATCAGTGGCCGCGGTGACCTGTGCCCGGGCAATATCCGAGAACTTATAGGGCACAGGATTGGCCCTCGAGGGGCCGAATATGATACCAATTGCAACCTGCGGGGCTACTGTAACCGCCGTGGGGATATGGAATATCAGGTCGATAACGGCCTTGCCGGCGGCGGTCCAGTCAACATCATACATGGCAGTTGGCTGCATGACCTGGGCCTGAGTACCGCCTAGGAAGCTTGTAGAGAGCCCAGCACTGAATCTTGAGGGTGCTGGGTTCGGGTTCAAATCTCCGCTTGCTGAGCGTGCCAGGAAGTAGCCCCCTGACGATTCCCCGGCGGTAGCCGTGGCCAGCGCGAAGCTGCACCAGATTTTGTATATATGCCAGGGGCCGCCAGCCGGCAGAGTAACGCTCCCGATAGTGTAGTCGCCGGCGGCGACAGCTCCCGGAGCTCCACGGACAGAAAGCCCGTGGGTGATCGAGTTACTCGAGGCCGGCCCGGCCATCGGCATATTAGCCGGCGCGGATCCGTAACGAGACGGGAAGCCCATAGATCCATTCATTCTCATTCTACGGACCTCCTGGTGAACCGTACACCTTCTGATTGTGAAGAGCAGTGGCCACAATTCTGACCCGCTCTATGTTCTGTTGACTTCCAGGCGCGCCGCGCGGGGGAAGATCCAGGTTGGCGATAACATCGCGATATGCTGAAAAGCCGCGTGCATATGCGTCCCCTGACTGGGTCACTCCAGGACCCCAGCGGGCGACGCCTTTGCTCAGGCTGTTAGCCTTCCATTTGGCGTTTCCAGCTTCCTGAACACCCTCACCCCAGCGAATCCAGACCCGCTGGGTCTGCATTGCGGTAATCCACAGGTTGGCGGCTTCGAGAGTGGCTGATTCCCAATTACGCTTGGGATTCTGAATACCGTTCTCATAGTCGGCAACACGGGTTGGAGTGACTGTTTTCCACTTTTGCGCGATCTGAGAAGTCGGAGGGACATTTATAGGCATTGAGACCTCCTTCTTACGTAGTATAACTCCTCATATATGCGGGGGCAATCATAAAATATTGAGATATGGAAAAAAAGGAGTTATCCACATCCTAAATACATGTGAGAGAATAATATATTGAGTTATCCACACTTTTGGAGGAAAACAGTGTGGATAACATGTGAATATGTAGCGGAGTGTGGATAACTATTGAGTTATCCACAAGTTATCCACAGGTTATCCACAAGTTATCCACATTTCAGATAGGGTATAAATCTATGTGAGATAACTGGTTTATATAGTTATCCACATCGGCACCACCCCTTTATTATTATTATTAATCTCTTGTATTCTCCTTGTAATAATATTTTACTGTGGATAACTTTGGGCGAGGCATAGCCCCTACCTGAATATATTTACATACGTAATATATGCCAGCTTACACAGTTTGAGCTGGAGCATCAGTATAAAATGCCGAGGCCAACTACGCGGGCCAGATAGAGCAGCGGCGTAGTGATTGCCAGTCAACCAATGGCAGGAGCTGAAGCGTCCAGCTGTGGATAACGCAGACATTGGCGGTGATTTCGGCGTAATGCAGCTGGAGGCAGCCTCCAGATCAGTATCGCCAAAGGCGGCTGCCAGCCAGGCCCCAAAATGCGGTGGCATAGGGCCGTGGCTGGCACCAGTCTGGACAAACCGGCTGCCACTCGGCGGGCCGCGGCGCTACGCTGCGGTATCCCGCCTCGCCAGCTGCGATATGGTAGTTGTTCCGTAAGGTCGGCCGCCGTCTCCGGCTCCTCTCTGCGTTCGCTCGCCGTAGCCGAAATCGGGTTCGCTGATCGGCCGGCCCTGCGCTCTCTCCGCTCGACTGGTGCCGTCCTGCTCTCCCGCTTAGAGCGGCCTCGGTCACACCGGGCAAAGCTGGCGCGGTTATCTCGGTTATGCTCGTTCGGGCTTTCCTGTTCTGGTGGCCTTTTCCGCGGCTGCTGGTCGCGGGGGGCGCCAGCTTTTGCCCTCTGCCGGAGCCGTGTTTAGCGGGCGTGGCAAGCAGTTAGCACTCCGGCAATTAGAGTGCTAATATCCGGTTTGTGCCCGCAAGTCCTTGCGCGGCAAGGGCTAAGAACGGGGCTCTTTTGCCCGGCTTGGCCGGGCTCCGGGAAAACGGCCATTCCTGCCC
Organism: Chitinivibrionales bacterium; assembly: GCA_014729375.1. Lineage (GTDB taxonomy): Bacteria > Fibrobacterota > Chitinivibrionia > Chitinivibrionales > WJKA01 > WJKA01. The sequence goes on along the minus strand of WJKA01000156.1, from coordinate 2,312 downwards.
AATTGTGCACCACCAGCGGCAGAGGGCAAAAGCTGGCGGGGTCGACCAGCAGCCGCGCGAGTTGATCCTCAACTCGCACTGCGGGCCCATTCTCGATGTCTTATGATTATTGCATGCGAATCTGGATGAAGTGGCCATCTCCGGGGAATACAAAGAGCCGGATATTCGGGCGAGGTTGCCCGTCGATCCATCCCGAAGATCGAGGGTTCACCGCCGTTATCCGGCCCTGATATAGAACTATGCGCAGCTGTGAGCTGCGATCTAATGCTCGAGTGGCTGTCCCTCTCCCTCTAAGGAGAGGTCTGCCTGCATCACTATAGGCATAAAGGGCACATCATGCAGCTTGAGCGCACCCAGGACGATAGGATTAGCGGAGCTGCAGATCACCATCGGCGCTACCGGTTTGTTGGGCTTGTAGTGGATACTGTAGAGCTCGGGGTAGATGAGCATCTGGCCAAGTGCTTTCAGATCCGCGACCGGCTTGATCTCCAGTATCAAGATCTTGTCGGGGTAGTGCTCGACAACATCTATCCTGAGCAGCCTCTGGTCATCGTCGAATATCTGACCGCGAGTGTCTCCCTGCCGCGGCGGCAGCATCTCATGGCCGACCTTGACCGCGTAATCGATTCTGTCAGGTGTCACCGGGCGCACCTTCGCGTAGGCATTATATAAGGCGATCTCGTGCTTGCCCAGCTGCTGCTGGATAGCCGGATTTTTGCGAGATACCATCTGATCCTCCTCTGATTTGGGGTCGCGCCCGGATTCGGGCTCGAGAGAGCGCTCCTGGGGCGCGACCGGGTTCTGCGATTGGCCGGGAACACGGCTGTTTGATCCGCTCGCTCCCGATTCCGCGCTGGCTCGCGCCCGCTCGGCCGCTGATGTCTGCGGCTGAAATTTTGCCGGCATAAATTGAGTTCCAGGCGGATATTTAAACATGTAGGCGATACCCTCACCTTGACGCGAACAGCCTTCCGTGTTGCAGGCCATGAGATAAAGTTCCGGGGATTCGTCCGGCTGTGTCATAGGCGAAGCCCTCAACAGCCGGCGGCACTGAACGCATATCAGGCGGAGATCCTGCGGGTCGCAGGAACAATATAGGTCGATCATGGCTTAGCCCTCCGCGTTGGGATTCGGCGCGGATGCTGCCTGATCTGTGGCAGCGGGAGCTGATGGCTTTTGACCCTCATGTGAGAAGTGATAGACCTGCTGGATTCTCGCGAATTTGGGGCAAGTGATGATCGGACAGTAGGCATTGAAGAGTGGATTCTTCTCCGCGGTGCCGAGCACCAGCTCGAAAGAGAGGAATGCCTGGCAGTCAGGACAGCGAGCGCCAAGCTGAGTTGGATGTTTGTGAGTTTGGATGACATCCATCGGGATCTCCTTTCACAGTATACCGGCGTCGGTAAGTCCGAGGGTGTTACGGAGTGCGCAATACTCTGCGGTCCAACGCCGGATACACCAGAGTGGTTAACATGTCAGGTCGCGCCGGGGGTTAATACGGCGCTACATTGACGAAATCGGGCCACGCAAAAGCGTAGATCGATATATTATTAAACTGATCTCCGGCCTGTAAGTTCACGGTGTCGGTCTGGATAGTCTGGCCAAAGAAAAGGTAGACATCAGAGGGAGCAGGGACAAAGCGGTCAAACCCGATAGTGAAAGCTGCCTGCTGCATACCCGGAACTAGATGGTACGTGTACGTGAGTGCGGCCGTGTGGACTATCGTAAAGTCGAAGCGCAGAAAATCTACACCAGCCTGAGAGATCAGAAGATCAATCGTGCGATTGGCAACAGCTGCAGAAGCCGTCATCGAAAACTGGATGGATATAATCTTCAACCTGTGCCCAGCCGGCGGTCCGGAACTGAGTTCCGCACCAGGTGCCGGATCGGCGATAGTGATCAGCCGAGGCTTCGGTTGATCCTGCGGGATCTGCGGATGTCCTGGGCTAAGCATCTTTGTACCTTTCATCATCAGCCGGGGCAAATACCAGGTTAAATCTGACTGTCTGAATAGCGACAGAAGCCGCTGAACAAATTATGAACATGTTATCGGAAAGTAATATATTACCATCCCAACCCGGATGATAGAGGTTCCAGACCATTGAGCTCCACAGGCTGGCCACAGTGTGGGCCTGCGTGTTCGCAGAATCACGGACGATCAGCTGTGAAAAGCAGTAACCTTGCGGCACGAGGCTTGAGATAGTGGAGCAGCTGGCAGATATGAGCCTGCGATTGGAGGCAGTGCGAGCCACACCGGAGGGTACGAAACCTCCGGTAGTGGTCACATCAATTCCGACAACACGGGATTTTGC
>WJKA01000155.1 GCA_014729375.1 Chitinivibrionales bacterium | reverse complement strand
GTTTGTATGCGCAATTGTGCCCAGCCCTTCGGAATCAGAGTCGAGATTACAGCGATACCGGACTTCGGTAGTGGCATTTGCCGGATTTTTTTCACCAAAAGGTATCCGGACATCCCCGATCCTTGATCCGGGCGGATAGGTACCGTCTTCCGCGGCCATCATTCCCTGGAGGCGGAACCCGTTTGTCGGGGCGACAAGATAGCCGAACGAATCCATCTGGAGCGCGCCGTTCCGGCTGTAAAAGGTCCCGTCACCGCTTGAATAGGAAAAAAACGCCCGTCCCTCGAGCGCAAGATCGGTGATATTGCCGGTTGACTGCATATTCCCCTGACTCATGATCATATCAACTGAGCCGACGTTCATACCAAGTCCCACCTGCTGGGCATTGGTACCGCCGACATTTTCGGTCGAGCGTTTGGCGCCTTTGAGCATCTGGGCCATTGCTTCTTCAAACGTAACGCGTCCTGCCTTGAATCCCGTTGTGTTGACATTAGCAACATTGTTACCGGTAACATCCATTGCCACCTGATGGTTTCGCAGGCCACTTATGCCTGCGTAGAGTGATCGAACCATAGAGTCCTCCTCAGTGCTGCAGACAGGTGCTGTAATCGAGCTGCATTCCGTCGGTCAACAGCGAAGAGAGCTTCCGGGCCGCGCCACGAGCGCGGCGACCGCGGGCCGGCTCTTAATCGGCGATTACAGTACTGTCTATGTTTGTGACCACGTTTTCTTTCATGTTTTTCCCATCCATGGCAGTTATCACAGTCCTGTTTGGAATATTGACAATAAAAGCGAGATCGGACAGCAGGATAAGCGAATCTCTGGATCCTTTAGCTCGTGCGCCTTCAACCGCCTTGTCAAGTTTATCCGTCATCTCCGGCGTTAGTGCAATATTCCGGCTGACAAGCCGGCTTTTCGCGTGCGCGGAGAACCGTACATTCCTCCCTGTCTGTTCGAGGATCCGTCCGAACTCTCCCGCGGCATGCTCCTTTGCCGCGGGTCTGCTCCGCACTGTCGACCGTACGGTCCCCGGTGCGGTTAATCCATGAGTGTTCATGCTGTTTCCTCCTGATTTGTCTGCACGCCCGGCGAAATATCGATAATATCCGCGGGCGACAGATTAACCCCGTCTATCCTGAGGCGGGTTGCGCCGTTGAGATTGGAAACTCCGTCAACCGTTCCTTCGGCATAGGCATACACATTTGGATTATATTCAGCTTCGTCAATGACAATGGAATATATTCCGGGTTCGGCAAAATCCGATCCGTTCATGAGTCTGCCGTCCCATGTGACACGTGCGGTGCCGTCACCATCGGCCTGAGCGGGCACTATGCGCACTGTTTCGCCTCTGGAATTCTGAATACGCACTGTTGCGCTATCAAGGCCGCCCATGTTGAGCATGATGGTATGCTGTTCGTTGTACCGCGCGCTGTGCGACAGTTCGGTGCGGCGGACACGGACCTGTTTTCCCATAAGCTCAATTGCGGATGAGGAGGAAATGCCGCCAAAGCCTTTCGATGTTTCACTGATGGATACATCGAGAACATTATCGATTGACAATTCCTTTCCTCCGACCTTGATAAGCGCTCCCTGTGATGAAAACCTCACTCCCTGTACCATATCTTCAACAAAAGCGTACAATGCGGGATTTGAATCCTGGCCGACGATATTAATTTCATACGAACCCACGGGCACATACTTCCCGTCGTCGCCGGTACCGTCCCACATAACCGTTGCCGAGTTTTCCGCGTCTTTGGAATCGGCAACGAGGGTTTTCACGACCGCGCCTTCATCGTCAAGAAGCTGGATTTCGGCCGAACGCGCATTACCGAGATGCACCCTGATCGGCACATGCTCGTCTGTTTTTCCATACCAGGTTACGCTTCCTTCCATAAGACGAACTTCTTTTCCGATTAGCGACACTGCCGAGGCATTTGTCATTGATCGAGCGCTGTACTTCTGTGCATCAACCGTCCCGTCAAATGCTTCTTTCAATCCTTCGATAGCATTCTGGGTATTGTTGGCGCTTTCGAGCTGCCGCAACTGGGTAAGCTGGGCCATGAACTCGGAATTATCCATCGGCTCGAGCGGGTCCTGCATTTTCATCTGCTCGATCAAAAGCAAAAGGAAATCATTTTTTTCCATATCATTGCTCTGATCGGCAAACAGTCCCTCGCTCCGGTCTCCCGTCACCGTCGTAGTGGACCCGTCAATACTGCCGTCCTTGATCGACGCCGTAGCCGAATAATAATCCTCGAGTTCACCCGGTGTTAATGAGCTGATGTCACTTGTCAGTGCCATATCAATGTTCCCTCCTGAAATCAGGCAAAGTATTCAATAGTATTTGTTCCGTATCGACGTCCTGTGTCGGTACCGGACTCTGCAGTCTGCATTTCCTGTTCGACACCGTCTCCGGCGTTTTCACCGGTCCGGTTTCCCTGTGATGGTTCTCCGGTGTCCGCCCCGGCGGTCTGCCCGGCTGAACCGTTGCCGACATTGACATCAAACTGTCCTGCGGCCAGATTATGTTCGGCAAGCGCATTTTTCAATGCCTGAAGATTGTTTTCGACAATCTGCTTGACCTGCTGACTTTCGACGTTGATTTTTGCGACAACGACCTCTTCATGAACCTGTATTTTCATCCGCACTTCACCCAGGGATTCAGGGCGAAGAGTCAGGCGGATTTCGTTGAGACCGTTTTTCAGCGCCGTATTCATTTTGTCTACGACTTGCTTTATGACCGTCTCTTCGATATTCCGCATCAGCGAATTAGTCATTTTGGGCCCGAAAAGATTTGACAGGGTATCCATCATGGGTGACTTTCCTCCGATTCCGGCAACCGGTACGGTTCCGGTATCCTGGTTTGCCTCCCGAAGACCTGTCGACTGCGAGAAAGACAGATTCAAGGCCTGTGCGCGTACGAACATTCCGGGTTTCGGCATTGCCGTGTCCGGAGCAATTTCCGTACGACCAGTCCCCTGCGGTTCCGAACCGTCAACCTTCAGCATTTTCCGCAGTATCATTGCATCGAATGTTCCAGTATCAAGTGTCTTGACAAGATCAGCCGATGCAGCGGCGGTGTTGCCGCTTTGCGGGGCCTCCCTGCCTTCAAGGACCGCCTGAGCTGCAAACTCCTGCAACAGTTCCTGAAGGGCTGATTCCCGCGATGCACTGTATGTGCTGAAAAATTGTCGGACCTGATCAGACTGCATCTCAATATCCGCAGGATTGACTGCCTGAAAAAGCCCGGTATCCACAGGCCTGTTTTCAAGCCCGGCAACCTTCATGGCTACATCCCTGGAAATATCGAGCATTCCAAAAGCAAGCTCCATATGCACAAGCTGCACGCGAACGATTTGTTCTGTTTGAAGCGCCTGTGAGGGACCAAGGGACTCCCCCCTGATATCAACAGACTGGTTGTTTTCGCCCGCGTTTGCAAGAAGCAGTGCGATTTGCCGCAGAATATGCACCATTTCCGAGAGCTGATTAACCATGCTCTCCGACGGATCGGCTATTTCGAGATTTTCAAGGTCCTGCGAAAGCTTCAGATTAAGGGTTTTTGATACTACCTGAAGAGACTCTTTTATTATTGATGTCGCTTTTGCGGCAGTATCTGATTTTCCCTGTACCGTGTCCGGGACCCTGGTTTTTCTCTCTGCAGCGCCCGGCTCAACGCACTCCTTTGTGCACGATTGAGGCTGCGCGGCAGTCCGGTTTTCACCGTCACCGGCACCCATCCTTACGTTTCTATCAATCGATTGCCGTGCACTTCTGTTTTCGCCGGCAACCTTTTGATATACCTTGCTGAAATTCCGCGATTCCGGAAAAATATTCCGTTCGGCAGCATTCCCGGACCGTGCACTCCGGTCCATACATCGAGACCTTGCATTCATTCCCTGCGTCTTGAGATCCAGCAAATCTAAAAGCGTTGGCTGTTGTGTCATTTTCTTTTTTCACCTCCTTTCCTCCGGTTAAATGTTGTAAAAATTTCCATACAATTTTCCGTATTTACAAGTCACTCAGTGTTTTTCCCATTTTTCTGCTTATTCTGGATGCTTTTGCCTGCGAGATAGCCGCGACAATTTTTGCTTTCTGACGATCGTCGTTAATTGACGTTAAAATTTTTATCAGCAGATCATCATCGAGTGTTTCCAGTATCCGCGCTGCTTCAGCAGCCCTCATCGCACCGTAAACTTTTGCCAGTTGACGGATACGTTTTTTCTCCAGTTCGGAAGTTTCCTGTACGAGCTGTTCCATTTCTTTCTTTTTCGCAATAAGCTCGTCTTTTGCCGCTTCAAGTTCCTGCTGCATGATAGCAACGTGTTCCTGCTGTTTAATCAGTTTTTCCCGCTCTTTTTCCAGTTCTTTGAGTTTTTGCTGGTTGGCCTGGAATGATTTTGATTGCATAGCCGCAAGGGAATCGAGACGGTCTGATTGGCGTTCTATCCTGAGATCGTCTTCTTCACGCTTATCCAGATCGCGAGGGCCGAATTCCAAACGGGCATGACCGGTGACAAAGAGGATTGTCATGTACATGACCGGGAAAGAGAGAACTGCAACCGCGGCAATAGCAATCAGCTCTTTCATTTTGAGGTTGGGGAGTTTCATAGGCCTGTTCCTTATTTATGTATGGTACCGGGTGGAAAATCAGCAATGTATATGCCATTTAAACGCATTAATGTTCAGAAACACCATAACCATTTATTAAATAATAAGATAAGTGGTGTTTTTTATCAATCGAAATATGATACAAAGAGTCGTTTCGGCATGTGATGCGTAGATAGAACATGGAATCTTGTGCCGGGGTATGTGGAAGAAAGTGCCTATCTGCTTGCCACAGCACCGCGTCGTGAAGAAGATTTGCACTGTCCGCCTACGCCTGCAGGCTTACGCCTTCGGCTTCAACTTGAGCCTGTACAGAAAGCTTCGGCTTCACTACTCGTCTCGACAAGTCGGTGTGAATGGGTGTGCTGGTGTATTGGTAAAAAATTAAGACGCGTCGTTATCCAAACATACCCTCGTATGCTCGTTCTTCCTCTTCCCTTGTCGTGCCTGCCGGGCCAGAGCGCAGCGACGGCTGGTCGTCGTGTCGTCGCGTATAGCAAGCCGAAGCTCAAAGCGAAGGCTGCTCGTCGCGTCGTTCTTCCCCTCCCCCTCATCTCACCTTGATCATCACCCGCGATTTCCGGAATTTCCCTGCCGTGATCTGGTAAATATACGGTCCTGATCCGGCAATCCGCCCCATATCATCACAGCCGTCCCAGACAATACGGTACCACCCGGGCTTGTGTTTCCGGTGCACCAGTTTGCGAACAAGCCGTCCCTGGATATTGTAGATATTGATCCGCACCAGCGGTTTGTTGTCAATCGGGATTGCATACCGGACCGTTGTCATTGTCCTGAACGGGTTGGGAAAATTCCGCCACAGGTTAAACCGTTTCGGCAGCACCAGACGAGGCATGCCCTCGGCAAGCTTGTCATACGTCTCATGCTTGTTTTCAAAATCAACGGCCACCAGCTTGTACTGGTACATGACATCATTTTCCACCCCGAAATCGATCCGGCGGTACGTATTTGTCCCGTGCGAGGTGCCCCCTTTGGCGCCCGGGATGAGCTTGCTGAACACCGGCGTCCAGGTTGTGTCTTCAAAGCCGATTGCGGCTTTTTTCAGCAGCGCTCCCGCGTTGCAGAGCTGGGAATCCGGCTTGTCCGATTCTGCAAGCGCCTTGCTCAGGCTGTCAAGAAACTCCGGTTTGATCCGCCGGTAGATATGAAATCCGAGATTTTCGTGTTCGCTGGCAGTCTCCCATAGCAGCGTATCGCGTGCATTGCCCGGCAAGACTTCAAAACCGCTCATGGTCACGGCAAGCGTGGGATCGATCGCCATGAACAGATAAAACGAATCGGTCAGGACTGTATCGAGTTGGACATAGAGGATACCGTTGCTGCGGTCGTGATGGATTGCATAGCCATAGTTTTCGATCAGCCGGGTAGTGTCCCGCGGGGTGGCTTCGCCGGTGTTTTCATAGAGGAACACGTACCGGGGTTTTGTTGATGCAGCATAGCCGGTGATCTTGAATGCGGGATAATACCGGACATTGGTGGCGCCGTCAATGCGGAAATGCACGCTGTTATTCGATGCCCGGACCGCCCACCAGCCCCGTGCCTCGTTGAACCCGTCACTGTCCCAGTCATCGCTTTCAGTGACTGCCGAGCCGGTGATAAAATTGAGTGCGCTTCCCGCGTTGACAATGTCATTGACCGCGCTGTCGATACTGTTGCCCGAGCGGTAGTCTTTCTGGATATCGTAGACAAGATGCAGATAAAACGGTGTCGAGTCGGGCGCAAACATGCCGCCGCTGTTGGCTTTGGCAAGCGAGAGCTTGTACTGACCGCTTGATGTCTGCACATTGCCGTCGACCAGGCTCGAGCTGGTAATTGTCTGGCGGTCGGTTTTGAGTCCCAGCCAGCCGACCCCCATGCCCCGCTGTGTGCGTGCGCTCAGCGTGCCGCCGTGATAAAAGCCGCCGATCCGCTTGTCGGTGTCCTGGTAGATCGTCAGGTCATCCGCTCCGCCGCCGTCATCCTGAGAGATCGAGGGAAGCAGCGAATCGAGCGTGTCGGTGCAGTAGGTGATTGTCAGTTTTTCGAATATACGGCCGGTGGGATAGGCGGTGTATTCACGGACGTATTTGAGGGTGTCGTAGACTGTTTTCGGGGCAGGGGCAAAGGCCGCGACGACATGCTCATAAAGATTGAGTTCATTTGCTGGAAAGCTTTGCCAACCCATTGTTTTGCCTGAGCCTGCCGATGCTATTTCCTTTGTGCTCATGCCCACGCCGCTAAGGTAATTTTTCAACTCAACTTCATTGGATTGCCCTGCAGATGGAGTACCATTATTAAACTCGCTTGTACCTTTCTTATTTGTATGCCCATCAACCAGCCAGGCGCCGTTGGTTGAAGTCGTCACCGAGGTACTGAAACTTGTCGGCGGAGAACCGGTGAAACCCTCTGTTTTATTATCCGCCTCAGGAGCCTGCTGAGCGACATTGTACAAACTTATTGCTGCACACGCAGTTCTGTCGTTGGAGCCGTTAAATGTCACTGATACGGTGTTGCTTCCTGAAGACGGCAAATCGGACTCATCACCATACCATAAACTCACTTCGATATCCCATGTCCATCCATCAGTGCTGGCAGCATCTATCTTTGTCAAAGAATTTCCATCATATGTCACGCTTGTAGCCTGGTTATTTGAAGAAGGAGCAGAATTCACTGCAGCGGCAGCAGCTACAATAAGCATCCGGTTACTGTTGCCGCCAATCGTATGGCTCCACGAGCAAGAAGCAGAGCTATTTGACGATCCACTGGAACTGGCATCAAACCCGATCGTCTCATACCCGCTGACATGGCTGTTTACAACCGCTACCGTATCGGTCGCAAATTTTACATACACCGACGTACTCTCCACCTGACTGACCGCAATATCGGATGTCCCGATCACTCCCCCGCCATAACTCGAATCGGTCGCATTGCCGGTTTCGTTATACCGCCACCGGAAATAATTCATCACGCCGTTGGCGTCGATCAGATTGGTCCCGCTTGACCGCCAGTCATCACCCGGATCGCTATACGAGCTGAACCATCCCCCGATCCCGCCGCAGGCGTCGGCATTACTGCTGCTCCGCTCCAGATCGTAGAGCAGCACATACTCGTTGCTGTCGGTGCTGCTGAATGTGTTGCCGTCAATGTTCTTGACAATGACCGTATCATTGTCGCCGGCGGTGGCAAAGGACCAGGAGTTCGACTTTGCGGTATCAGTCGAGGCATACCCCTCCTGGTAATCATCGTCGATATAAATCTTTTCGGAATTCGATTCCAGGACCGTATCGAATGCAATGGTCAGCTCATGGGCCGGGCTGTTGACCGACACATGAAAATCATCATCTTTTGTCAACTGCGTGGAGCCGAGATACACATAAGGCGTAGTCGAATTGGAAAACCAGTTGGCAATCCGGAACACCGGGTAATGCCGGTTATACGTGCCGCCGTCGATATAGTAGTGCATGGTCTTGTTGTTATCGGCCCGGAGCTGCATGAGGCCGTCGGAGGAGCGGTAGCCCTTATTGTAAATCATCTTGAGCGTTTTGGACGAAAGCCTCTCCTGATATATCCGGATATCATCAAATATCCCGGGCACGCCGTCGGCAAGAAGAAGGTCTATCCCCGTTGTGGGCGCATTGACCGTAAAGCCGGAATACGACAGCATGGTGTCCACCCGGCCGTTGATATAGGTCCTGATCTCGTTGTCGCTTTTGATATACGTTGCCGCAAGGTGGTTCCACTGCGCGGTGGTCATCTTGATATTGCCTAAAAGCGCGGTGTCGTTCATCTGGACATACATGAAGCCATTGTTTTCCAGACGGAAAGCATACCCGTTGTCGGGGGAGGCCGACGGCTCCAGCCGATACGCAATTCTCCCCTCGTTTTCGTTGTCGTCGGGCTTGATCCAGGCCGTGATCGTGAATTCATTGACACAGTCGAACGAGGCGTCTGCGTCAACGGTGATCTTGCTGCTTGCGCCCAGGTCAAGGCCGTAATAGCCCCAGGCACTGCCGCTTGTATAGGAATATGTCCCGCTCGCTTCGCCGTGCCGGTTGCGGCCGGAGATATCATACGCACTGTCGCCGGCGCCCTCCTCAAAACCCCACTGGCCACGGATATGGTTCTCCCACGCCTGCTCCATGCCGATGGTTCCGTGAATCAGCTCAAGGCTGTCCGGATTCCGGTAATCATCGACCACCATTCCCACGCCTACAGTATCGTCCCAGTAC
>WJKA01000154.1 GCA_014729375.1 Chitinivibrionales bacterium | reverse complement strand
TAATCCTCAATTTTCCTATTGTTTGAAACGATATCGCCTTTGTTGGATTCTTTTACAAAGAGTTTAACTGCAAGCAAGGCATACGGATGATACTGCAGGGAAGATGTAACCGAAAAATCGGACATAGTATTATGCTTTGTCAATATAATCTGCATCCGGGTAGGGATGTGTGCTTATATTTTCAAAAGTCCCGAACCGGGCTGCTTTGGAAAATTGATACGCCGAGTAATAGCTGTCTTTTTCATTGTATTCTGCTGCCCGGAATGTGTTTTTGCCGGATTTAACAGGTTTTACCACTTCGTCTTCTACAGAAAGATACCTCAGACCAATACGTGCTTGCCCATCATGCCTGGCTGCATGGATTATTTGGTTAATTACTTTGCCGAAAAAAAACCGTTGCCCGGACCGGCTTCTGCTTTTACCGGGGTCAGATCACTGCCGACCTGCATCTTCAGGCTTCCCAGCAATCCTATCGCGAGTTTTTCCAGCAGCGAAAGGCTTTTTTCGAGACGCTTTCTCTCATCATCGTTCCGCGCGAGCTGGAGCCGGATTGTCTTCAAGAGAGGAATTACAGGATTCTTTTCATTGTCATACCGCCACGCATTGAACCATATGGTTCTTCCCTTGAACTTTTCTGTATCAGCATTCAATGTATCCTGGATAATTCTCATCAGCGAGGTCTTGCCGCAGCCCCACTCACCGAAAATGCCTATTGCCGCCGATTTTTCCTTTAGTGAACCGATATACTCTGCAACAGTTTGACCAAGATCGGAAAAACCAAGAATATCCTCATCAGCATTTTTACCTGAAACCGGCTGCCCGGTGTGAAATTGCAATTTCTCTGCTAGTGCATTCATAATGAAAGCGATGAAATACCTTATTAGAGCATCCGTGAACTGCGGGGCTGTTTATCAGACGGCCGTATAGTGTTATAATCTGCCAGCACCGGAGAAACCACAAATCGCTTCATGTTTCTCTTGCTCAACAATATATAAAAAACAGTAATGCAGAATCATGATTTTTTTTGCAGCTTTAAATAGGCTCCACATTGTCAACCGCCGGAAAATTCAGTATTCAGTTTCGAAATGCTCTCCACCGCACCGCTCACTTCTTCTCCCACTCAATCACAAAATATTCGCGCTTGATTTTACCAATCGGTTCCCATTTTAAATCGTAAAGCCGGGCCCGGGTAATAAGCGTTGACGATTCACGTGACGCCATTGTCTTCTTGTGAATATACCCGCTTATCCAGCGCTTATAGGTTACCGTATTTCCCTGCGCATCCACCAGTTGGCGCTTAAATGGGACGGTTTTCAGTCCCAGGTGGTATTTTGTTCCCACGAGACAGATATTTTTGAGATAATGCTTCAGTTGATGGACCTCCAGGCCCGAAACCGGTGACGCAAGCGTGCCGCCGTGCTTTTTGCAAAAATCAAGCGCATCATCCCAGGTCATTCTCACGGGAACTGCATAGTATCGCTTGACTGCAGTGTTTTCCCCCAGTTCATACATTTTCGTGTGCTGCCCGCTGGATGTGCGGGTCGTATCATGAATCGCACGGAAAAACTCTTCAACATGCGAACGCTTGTGACCGTTGAAATAGCCGGTATTTCTCAAAGAATCGATAATGGTCCCTGCCTGAGGATCCTGCAGCGAAAGGGTAAGATGCTGCAAATCCAGTGCAGTGAGTATCGCAATATTTTTTCTTGTGAGAGAAACGCCTTCAAAACCGAGCTTTTTAAGCGGCATTGTTTGCAGAACGTCACAATTGCGGACCGGGCAGAAATCCATGTGCAGTTCCCGTATTGCACTGTTCCTTAAGGGGGCAAGTGAAGAAATTTCTGTAAACGATATATCGAGACGGCGAAGGTCGTTGAGCTTGCGGAGCTTGACGCAGGTTTTAAGCGGGGTCTTTGCACAGAACAGTTCTTTCAGCGGCATTCCCGAAACAGGAGAAAGGTCGGCGACGGCTGTTTCGCTAATGTCCAGTTTCTCCAGCGCCGGACCTGCAAGCGGAGAAATATCGCTTATGGGATTGTGCCTGAGGTTACACCGGATGAGCGGCATATCCTGCAGCATTCCAATTGTGCCAAGAGCGCACCTGTATAAATGCAAATCTTCCAGCGGCATGCCGGAAAGAAACTGAAACCCGGAAAGGTCCGCACATGCCATTTTCAACGTCGTCAATTTCATTCCGTTTAAAAATTCCCAGTTCTCGCAGTCTGAATAGCACACCTCCAGATGGCGGAGCGGAAGCATTTTCAGGGGATCGAGATATTTGACCGTACAAAAATTCATAACAAGCTTTTCAATCGGCGCCTGATGTATCGGACCAATGTCTTCATAGGAGCCGGTGAAAGACAGATTGAGGCTCTTCAGCGGCATACCCCGCAGCGGTTCGAGCGACCTGATACGCATGGCTTCTGTAAGATTGAGCTGCACAAAGGGAAGGTCGCGGAGCGGCTCTATTGACAGAAGGCCAACATTCCCGGACATATCAAGCGACAAACCGCCGTCAACAATATTGATCAACGGAACGTTGTTCAGCAACTCATCCTCAAGGTTCCGAGAAATCGCGGGAAGTTTGTTTCTAAGGGAAATGATCCGCTCTATTCGAGCAAGTCCTTCACTGGCAGCCCTCAGGCGATCCGGATCGACATTTGATCTCCGTATGTCTTTGTATATTCGCCGCGCGGCGGCGTAATCGCCCTCGTGCACATATCGGTCGGCCACCTCAAGCAGGTCCTCGCGTATTGCCGGGCCCATTTTATATATCTTTATGTTGTCATATACGATATGAGTACCATAGCTGAACAAACCGACCACCCCCTCATAGGTACCGTATATCTGGCTTTCGTCAACCACATCCGCAACAGTATCTCCATCGACAAAAAGGCTGATCCGTTTTCCGATTCTTTCGGCACGTACTGCATATGTCCGATCCTTTACGAGGGGATAATCGTACTCCTCCCAGATTGCCTGACCGCCTCTGGTGATGATATTTTTGCTGTTGTCATAGCCGCCGTACTCGATCCTGTATCCTGAAAAAGCGACGTTTTTCGGATTGACCGGCCAGAGGCCGTCAAAAAAGACCCCGATACAGTTGACATAGTCCGATTTCAGCCTGCACTCGAATTCCAGAGCTATATTGCCTTTGATAGATTTTTTGGTCGTCAGTCCCTGGGGTGTACCGTTTCGCAGAACCATTTCACCGTCATGCACCTCATACGCAGGCTTTACTGATTCAAAATACGCGCTGTTTCCGGACGCGACATACTTGCCGTAAAAAATATCAAATTTATCATTCCACCCGTCACCGGAAAAGTCCTCGTGCATGATACGTGTCCATGAAGGAGCGGTTTCTTTCTGTTCTTTCTGGACCATGGCGGCACGCGCTCGCTGTTCGGCCATATAGTCGACAAAAGCTTTTTCGGTTTGCCGCGTGGCTTTGATATTCACTCCCAGCGAAAATACGGCAAGGAGAACCAGGACCGCGCCGGCAATCCCGGCTACAAGACTGACCCGTCGATTACGGCGGACAGCCTTGACAATGCTTTCCCAGGCGCTGTCGCTCTTGACACTCACCTCTTTGTTGTCAAGAAACAGCCGGATATCCCGCCTAAGCCTGCGAACATCACCATACCGGTGCTCCTTCCTTGGTGCTGTCGCTTTATTAATAATAGCAACAAGCTCGCCGGGGATATTCTGATCGGGTGCCCGCTGATCGGGTGGTATAATCACCCCGCAACTGATATCCAGCAGCATCTCCCGGACATCCTCATTTTCCACCGGCCGGGAGTTTGTCACCATTTCGTACAATATTGCTCCCAGGGAATAAATATCACTCTGTTCATCGATATTGTCAATTTCGCCGCGTGCCTGCTCAGGCGAAACATACGCCGGCGTGCCTAAGACACTTCCATGAACAGTCTCGTCATCACGTTTTTCCTGCTCCCGGAACTTTTCAAAATGTTGCGCATATTTTTTATCCGCCAGATCATACCGCGTGTCAAATCTGTTGAAAGGTTTTTCCCCGGCTTCCGTCTCTTTTCTGCCGCGCGTACTCTTGTCTCTCCCAATTGCCTTAGCAAGCCCCCAGTCCATAACAAGAACTTCGCCGAAATCCCCCAGCATGATATTCGACGGTTTGAGGTCGCGGTGGATTACGCCCCGGTGATGAGCAAATGCAATTGCATTGCAGACATTGAGAAATATATCGAGCAATTTTCGCAGAGTATACGGTTGATTACCGGGGAGCGCCGCTCGTTGACGCTCAAAGACATCCTTGAGGCTGGTTCCCCGGATCATTTTCATGGTGATAAAAAGAGAGCCGTCACCATTAATTCCCAGTTCATGGACCGGAACGATATTCGGATGTTCGAGCTGGCCGGCAATCTGTGCCTCTTCAATAAGCCGGCGGCGCCAGCGGGGGTCCGAATAATCAATAAGCACCTTGAGTGCAACGGTCCGGTTTAAATCGCAATCGTGCGCTTCGTAAATGCGGCTCATCCCCCCTTTGTCTATTTCCCGGATTATTTCATAGCGAAGCCGGTTCTTTTTGCCGGAGCAATCACTACCCCGTACCGGTGCACCGTTCTCAGCCACCCCCTCCTTTGCTCCTTCATATTCAGTGCCACGAGTTTCGTCCGGACCTCTCTCATAGGGATCAATATGCACCGATTTTTCTATTCCGGCACTGGACAGGGTGCCCCGCTGCCCGAAACCATCTCTGGTTTGGATCTCACGCGATGCGGCCGGATCGCCGTCAGGATATGAGTTTCGCCTCTGTTTCTGCATAGTTTTGCCGGTTCAACTTCGCCGGGGTGAAGGTGTGAAATATACATAATTGACAAATACACTTGCCAGCTTTGCCTCCCCGATCCCGTTTAAGCGCTTCAGAAAAGGCGGCCGGAACAGCTTTTTCACGTGCGCCGGACCCGGCACCTCACAATATCCCGATTTTAATTTACTCTGAGCAGTACTGATTTCAGAATATTTATTATTTTGTAATCACTCAGGTCTCAATAAAAGGCTGAGGCCGGCATCAAGCCGTCTACATGCCTTAAACAAACTGGATTCCGGCATTCGCCGGAATGACAGGCAGTACATACCTGAGAAGTTAGTTGTATTTTATACATATTTTCGCATATAGCAGAAGAAACATTTAGAATCCAGGAGCCGCATCGAATGGAAAAGACCTACAACCCGCTCGACGTTGAAGAAACAATTTACTCCCGGTGGCTTGAAAACAAGCTTTTTGCCGCTGATGAGAACTCATCAAAAGAGCCGTATTCCATAGTAATTCCCCCTCCCAATGTAACCGGAATTCTTCATATGGGACACGCGCTGAACAATACCGTTCAGGATATCCTGATCCGGTGGAAACGGATGAGCGGCTGTGAGGCACTCTGGCTTCCCGGAACAGATCATGCTGGCATTGCCACGCAGAATGTGGTGGAGCGCCAGATAGCCCGCACCGAACACAAGACCCGCCACGACCTCGGGCGGGAACAATTTATCCGGCGGGTCTGGCAATGGAAAGAAGAATACCATGCAACAATCACCGGGCAGTTGAAAAAGCTGGGATTTTCCTGTGACTGGAATCGTGAACGATTTACCATGGATGACGGTCTTTCACGGGCGGTACGGAAAGTATTCGTTTCACTTTACAACGACGGCCTTATTTACAGAGGGAAATACATTATCAACTGGTGCCCGCGATGCAGGACAGCGCTTTCCGATGAAGAAGCCGAACATCAGGAAACAGACGGCAAGCTCTGGTATTTCAGATACCCCTCACAAGACGGTAACGGTGGAGTAACGGTTGCCACCACCCGGCCTGAGACCATGCTCGGGGACACTGCAATTGCAGTCAATCCCGCAGATGAACGCTATGCCGGCCTGATCGGCACAACCCTTGTTCTTCCACTCGCCAACAGGGAAATTCCGGTGGTAGCCGATGATTTTGTTGACCGGGAATTCGGCACCGGCGCCGTAAAAGTAACCCCCGCGCACGATCCCAATGATTTCCAGATGGGACTCCGTCATAAAATGGAACCGATTGTTGTCATGGATGAACGTGGCACCATGTGCGGCCCGATACCGGATAAATATATCGGCGCCGACCGGTTTGAATGCCGCAAGCAGGTCGTGCACGACCTCAACGAACTCGGGCTGGTGGAAAAAATAACCGATCACCGCCATTCGGTCGGGCATTGTTACCGGTGCGACACGGTCGTGGAGCCATATTATTCCGATCAGTGGTTTGTAAAGATGAAACCGCTTGCCGGGCCAGCGCTTGCTGCTGCAAAAAACAATCAGATTTCTTTTTATCCCGGACGATGGGAAAAAACCTATATCGAATGGATGGAAAACATACGAGACTGGTGCATTTCCCGCCAGATATGGTGGGGGCACCGGATTCCGGTATGGTACTGCGGCGAATGCGGGGAAATGATTGTTGCCGAGGAAACGCCGGCAGTCTGTCCTCGATGTACATCACGCGCGCTCTCCCAGGATGAGGATGTGCTTGACACGTGGTTTTCTTCGTGGCTCTGGCCGTTTTCAACCATGGACTGGCCTTCGAAAAGCCGTGCGCTCGAAAAATTCTATCCTACCAACACACTCGTTACCGCACCGGAGATTCTGTTTTTCTGGGTCGCGCGAATGATCATGGCAGGATATTACTGCACCGGAAAACTGCCGTTTACCAATGTCGTGCTTCACGGTACTGTCAGAGATAAAAGCGGGAGGAAAATGAGTAAGTCACTGGGGAATGCAATCGATCCGCTTGAAATAATCAAGACGTTCGGCGCGGATTCGCTCAGATTTTCCCTGATCATGATTACCGCCCAGGGTGCGGATGTATATCTCGGAAAAGATACGTTTGATATCGGACGCAATTTCGGCAACAAGCTCTGGAATGCCTCACGATTTCTCCTCGGTAATATCCAGTCTCCGGTGGAATTTTCAGGGCCGCTGCCGCTCGACCGGCTTGCCCCTGAAGACCGGTGGATATTAAGCCGGCTCAATGCATCAATTATTTCGATTGATTCTGCCCTGAATAATTTCAGATTGAATGAAACATGCCGGGTGCTTTACGATTTTACGTGGCACGAATTCTGCGACTGGTACATTGAGATGAAAAAATCCGACCTCTATCAGGATGATGACGAGCAGCGGAAACTCGATGCACTCAGGATGTGCAGTTTCGTGCTGGCGCATATCCTCAAACTGCTTCACCCGGTAATGCCTTTTATTACTGAAGCTCTGTGGGGTCATCTCAGGCAAAATGTGCGCTGGCCCGAATATATCGACCATGAATTCATAATGAAAGCCTCGTTTCCCACATGTGAACACCGGTTGATTGACGACGAAACAGACCGGGAATTTGATGTTCTCAAGAATGTCATTACCGCATTGCGGACAATCAGGTCTGAAAACAACATTCCGCCGGACAAAAAAGGAATCGCAGTTATTATTCCCGAGACCCGGCAAACCGAAGAGTGGCTGAATACACACAGCGACATGATAACCATGTTTGCACGTCTGTCTTCGGCAACCATTGACCGCAGCGCATCAAAACCATCGTTTGCAGGACAGCGTGTCGTGAATGAATGCCAGATATTTCTTCTTCTGAAAGGACTCATTGATAAAGATGTCGAAATTGCCCGTCTGACAAAAGAAATTGCCCGTCTCGACGCTTTGACAAAGGGGGCTGCACATCGACTTGAAAACCAGGCGTTTATCAATAAAGCGCCGGCCGATGTTATTGAACGGGAAAAAGAAAAATATCAGAGTTTTTTAAAAACCCGGGGAAAACTCCAGAAAAGCCTTGAATCAATGAAAGCAGCATCATGATCTTTCCTTCAATCGACAAAGCAAAAGAGCTTGCCCGGAACGGCAGAATAGTCCCGATATGCAAAACAGTTCTTGCGGATACTGAAACGCCTGTTTCGATCTGGCTCAAGCTGTTTCGCACCGAACGATACAGTTTTCTTCTGGAAAGCGTGACCGGCAGTGATGTTGTTGCACGCTACTCATTTATCGGCGGTAATCCGTTCATGGCATTCCGGGTAAACGGCGATGATTGGAAAATCGACGGTGATTTCAGCGAACAGGGATGCGGCGCGCCGCTGCAAAAACTCAGGGAAATCATGGCGGGTTTCCGGCCGGTTCCGGTACCGGGGCTCCCTCGTTTCTGCGGCGGTGCAGTTGGTTTCTTTTCATACGACTCGGTCCGTCTGGCCGAAAATATTCCCGATAAAAATCCCGATAATGCTTTTCTGGATGACATCTTTCTTGGATTTTATAAAGACCTGATAGCTTTTGACAACAAAGAGCATAAGCTTCTTCTGATAGCGAATATTTTTACAAATCCTGCAATTGCATTCGAAAACCAGTATAAAGAGGCTGCATCCCGGATCGGCATGCTCCAGGATAAAATGTCGGTTCGGCTTGCCTCCTCAAATATAGCAATCGATCAACTGGATGAACCCGGCTCCAATTTCAGGCGTGAAGAATACGAGGGAGCCGTAGACAAGTGCAAAGAATATATTCGTGCCGGAGACATTTTTCAGGTTGTCCTCTCACAGCGTTTCTCGATAAACGTTGCCGCCGATCCATTTGATCTGTACCGTATACTC
>WJKA01000153.1 GCA_014729375.1 Chitinivibrionales bacterium | reverse complement strand
GGGTACACCTGCCTGCCTCTGCCCTTAGCCGGGCTACGGCGATGGCGGGCGGTTTTCGCACGGCTATCTGACGCAATATCTTACGCATCGTTTCCACGCTCAACTACGGAATTTAGGATATCTGAGCAATTCAGTGTATAAATATAATAAATATTTTCATAAAAGTTGCTTTTCCCTTTTTTCCGGGTATCACAAGCCATGACCTACATTCCGCAATTGAATTGCGGCGCTACGCGTAAGCTGTTGCGCAATTTTATATTATATTTACTGGTATGATTAAGAAGCTTCTTTGCGTTTGTATTTTTTGCGCCTGCTGGCAGAATTTTCATTGCGCTTTTGCCCAGTCACAAACATTCTATGTCTGGCCGGACAGCCTTCCGGGCAACCAGGATACTACCAGTGATGGCTGCTTTCGCCCCACAATCGAAGCATATATCCCGGAACCATCGAAGGCTACTGCCGCGGCATTTATTATTTGCCCGGGCGGTGCGTATTTCATGCTGTGGGGTGATGAAGCCGCTCCTCCTGCGCAGTGGCTGAAAAGCAATGGTATTGCAGGGTTTGTGCTTAATTACCGCCATAAAGACTGCAAGCACCCGGTCCCTCTGTGGGATGCCCGCCGCGCAATGCGGCTGGTCCGCTCACGCGCCGATGAATTCAATATCGATCCCGACCGTATCGGCATCATGGGATTCTCTGCCGGCGGACACCTGGCATCAACTGTGGGAACCCACTACGACAACGGAAACCCCTCATCCTCCGACCCAGTCGAACATTTCTCCTGCAAACCGGCTGTGATGGTCCTGGGATATCCGTGTATCACCATGAACGATCCATACGCGCACGGTACAACACGCGGATATCTGCTGGGAAACAACAACAGCCAGGACACGCTGGATTATCTCTCGAATGAAAAACATGTTGACGAAAACACGCCGCCAACATTTATCACCTATGGCGATTCCGACGATGTCGTTCATCCCATGAACAGCATCATGTTCTACGATTCCCTGCAAAAATACGGTGTTACGTCAAAAATGGTCGTTGAGGAAGGACTCAAGCACGGTTACTACACCGAACCGTCCTGGACCGATACCTGCCTTGCCTGGCTTGAACAGACAGGGTTCCTCTCTTCTACTCAATCGGTCCCTCACCGAAAAGGCCTGCGTGTCTCGCCTGCCGATAAAGAAAATGCATTCTCCACGCTTTCACCGAATATCAACGGATATTCTCTTCCCTGGGCACAGAGCATCCTTGTTCCCGCAACCGGAGCCAGGTCCGCCCCCCCTCCACCAGGCGCTCTTTTCGACTGCAGGGGCAGGTTGTTAATACACCGCATTCAATACTGACCCCCTGCACGGCAGTGTGGGGGAGCTCCCGGCTTTACCGGCAGGTATTGTCATAAACAGACCGGAACCCCCGAAAAATCCACTCCGGCCTTTTTATGCAAAAAAAACATGATCGATTTGAGCGGCTTCGGGTTTCTGATTAAAACAAAGACTCTCAACCCGAAACAGAAAAGCGGATTATGACTACTCATTCACTTATCGCAAAAACAAGTTGGGCACTCCTTTGCATGCTGTCGGTCATCTCTGGTGAAATGACAACCCGTATCGATGCCGCTGTCGGCTATTTTATTCTCCCGGAAAATGTCCGGGGCTTTGTTGAAGAAGGCTTTGATGAAGCCGCCAGGGGGAATGTATATGTTACCCGGAATGTTTCTTCTGGTGGGTATTCAGACATTTCATATCAGTACAGCCATGATTTCGCCACGCGGATGCGACCGAATGCCGGATTTTCGATATCTCCGGTATTTTTTCTCAACAATGGTTTCGGATTTGGCTTTGAAGGGGCCGGGGGGTTTTCTATTGATGACGTTTCTGCAACTAACACTAGTGCCGATTCTCTTGGAAGAGATTCATATTCACCGGTCCCGCATGCCTACCGGACAAAAACAACCACGTCGCATGATCAGGTATATGCAAAATACCGGTATTTCGGGGGCACGCTTGCGTTCCGGCGGCCGTTTCTCAAAAAATCGAGGCTCCGGTTCAATCTCACGGCCGGCGGGGGAAGCTATCTGGCCGTGTTTCGTATCGAAGAGACCGGGGGGACACTGCAGTATCATCAGAGTAACGGCACTATCGTCCTGAGCGAACCGTACGGACCGGGCTTTTACTCATTCGGCATCCGGTATCACTCTTTTGTAGTCAAGCCCGCACTTGCACTTGAAAGACACCTGACACGGCAGATCAGCCTGTGCGGCGGATTTTCCTGGCCGGTCTCCTATATCGAAAAAGCTTATAAATGGAGCGAAAGCAGCGGAACAGACTATGATATACTCTTCTTTCCGGGCAACAGGTTTGTTGCGGGTAATCCCCTGCTGTCATGCGGCGTAACAGTACATTTTCAGAAATGAGGTGCGCAATGAATCAAAAAAAGAATATTATCCCCGCGCTGATCCTGATTGCCGTGTTTTCGATTGGTTTCCACTCGACCACAAACGACATTGTCGACGCAGTCAATATTTATCTCTATGATACGCTGTTTTTTATTTCCGATGCAGTAAACGGAATTCATGTGTATTCGATACGCGATCGTGCATCTCCGCGTCATGAAATC
Organism: Chitinivibrionales bacterium; assembly: GCA_014729375.1. Classification (GTDB taxonomy): domain Bacteria; phylum Fibrobacterota; class Chitinivibrionia; order Chitinivibrionales; family WJKA01; genus WJKA01. The sequence goes on along the minus strand of WJKA01000153.1, from coordinate 316 downwards.
ACCATTCCCGTAATCGACAACAGCGGCCTGGCAGTGAAAGAGAATATTATTTACGCAAACTCGGGCAGCTCGCTACTTGCCATAAAGCTTCTGGATAATGCATCATATGAAGTCGTTTCGATAATTCACAACAAATATAATTATGATGATAATGATTTTTTCATGGGTGATGATATTGTTTACGGCGGATGGGGCTGTGTCGGTTGTGCAGGCCCGACATCTCCGGGAGACCTTGCCGCGCCCGGCGCAGCAAGCGGGACCGGCGGTTCGTATGCAATTTTTTCGGTAATCGATACGTTCCTGTATTACATTGACG
>WJKA01000152.1 GCA_014729375.1 Chitinivibrionales bacterium | reverse complement strand
GTGACAGAGAATAAATACCTGCAAAACCGCCGGTGGCGCATCCGTGGAACCCGGCGGCAAAGCGTGAAAATCGGGTCGCATGACATACAAAACACTTTTACCGTGAATTTAGGGAGTTGTATTCACATAATTAATACTATTTTATATTTATAACGTGAATTTTATGAATCACATTCATAAATTTAGCGATTAATAACAAGGTTTTTACTTGAATTCCGGATGCTGCAATTATATATTATAATGTATGCACTATCACAATCGGTTTCTGGAAAAACGTTTTTCCCGTCTTCTTCAGCATTTCCCGGCGGTTGTTGTTACCGGTGCCCGGCAGGTCGGCAAAACAACTATGATCGAACATTGCACCGGTGATATGGTAAAAACAATTACCTTCGATCCGGCAATCGATATCGGCAATGCACGCGCGGAGCCGGAGTATTTTCTCCAAAACACACCTACTCCGGTATTTCTGGATGAAATCCAGTATGCACCGGAACTGCTGGGGCCGATCAAACGCATTGTCGACAAGACAAAACAAAACGGCCGGTACATACTCAGCGGCTCGCAGAATCTATCGGTTATGAAAGATATCGCCGAATCGCTTGCCGGACGCGCTGCGGTGCTTAATCTCATGGGCATGTCACAACGGGAGCTGGACCGCGCGATTGACAAACCGTCATTTCTGCATACCTGGCTGCGCAATGAGACGTCGGATGCAGACCTCCTTGGCCGGCCGGCCCCACATGACACTTTTGTCAATAGAGCGTTCATGGGCGGCTACCCCGGCGTCATCGCCATGCCGCCGGACCTGCTGTCCGATTACTGGGCGTCATATACGCGCACGTATATCGAACGCGATGTCAGACGTGTTGCCGATATCAGCAACCTGCAGCGTTTCAGCCGCTTTTTCAAATTACTTGCCGCGCTCAGCGCATGCGAAATCAATCACAACCAGCTTGGCAGAGAGCTGTCTATCGATAGAAATACCGCCCTGGCCTGGACCGAAATTGCCCGCGCTACCTATCAGTGGTATTCACTCCCTGCATTTTCCCGAAATCCGGCAAAAAAAATCGCCCGCAAGGAAAAAGGGTTTTTTGCCGATACCGGATTTCTATGTTATCTTCTGGCAATTAATTCGCCGCTCGCGATACTGTCACATCCCAATCACGGCGCTATTTTTGAAACATTTGTCGTGCTCGAAATACTCAAATCGCTGCAGGAGATCGGTCTGCGTGAAAACCTGTACCATTTCAGGACATACGGCGGCGCTGAGGTGGACTGCGTTATCGAGCATGACGGGCGTTTGTACCTGATTGAGATAAAAGCAACCACCCAGCCGGGCAAAAAACATGCAAAAGGTTTCCAGTCGTTCCGGGATGTCTTCCCCAGGGAACATGTCGCCGCTGAGCTGATAATCTGCGCGATTGAAGAACCGTTGAGAATTTCTGAATCCTGTCTGGCTGTGCCGTGGTGGGTGGTTTGAGCTCGGCGCCGGACTTGACGGCGTCATAAAAAAAACGGCCCCTTTCAAATCCATTGCCCCTGTTCTCTACCGATTGATATCATCCTAAATTCCGCAGTTGAATCGTGGCAATCTGCATAAGCTCTTGCGCATTGTTTCCACGCTCAACTGCGGAATTTAGGACCATGCAGCTTTCCGGGCATGGCTGTCTCGCTATTTGCTAAAATAAACGGCAATTACTCTAGTGTACCGTCCGACAATTGATGAAGGTCTCTCGGTGGACGATTTCCGGCCCACTATACTCACACCAGCCGCAAAAACCGCGACGCCCCATACTTCTTTCTCCGCCCATGCTCATATTTCTGCGCGCAGGAGAGCAGGTACAAGATTTTCTCGGCCCGGGTAACCCCCACATAAAAAAGCCGTGTCTCTTCATCGATATCACACTCCGGCGGCGGCGGTTTCTTTTGGAGAACGAACCGCTTGAAAACATCGCCCCAGGTTCTGATTTTCTGTGACTTCCGTAGCCGGTAATTGGGGAAAACCCCTTCTTCGAGGTCGCAGAGAAAGACCACCGGGAATTCGAGTCCCTTGGCGCCGTGGATGGTGGAAAACACCGGAAGCTCTTCATCCGCAATTCCCGGAGTCGCATATCGCTCCTTTGTCCATTCGAGGGTCTGGTTGGTCCGGAACAGGAGCGCCATTTTACAAACCGGAATTTCGTACTGCGCGGCGATACAGCATGCTCTGGCATGTATCCACGAAACCATGTCTTCCTGGGTTTTGAACATTCTTTTTGACGGCCCGGGAAATTGCCTGCTTTCTTCAGCCGAGTACTTTCCCGACCTGAGCACTTTCCGGAGCTGTTTGGGTTTCTCTTTGAATATCCGGTTTGCCGCGTTCAGCACTTTCGGTATACTCCGGTAATTGGTCTGGAGCTTGTAGATATTTGCTCCGGGAAAACAGGTTTCAAAATTCATGATTGGGCCGATATCCGCTCCCCGGAATCCATAGATCGCCTGATCGTCATCACCAACGGCAAAAAGGGTATTGCTTTTGCAAAGAAGCTTTCGCAGCAGGTGTATCTGCAGCGGATTGGTGTCCTGGAATTCATCGACCAGAATTGCCCGGAATTTTTGTTGATAATGGCCGGTTATTTCCTCATTCATCTCAAAAATCCTGAGTGTCTCTGTGATCATATCGGAAAATTCCCACCGGTTTTCAGCCCGTTTTTGTTCGCGCAGTCTGTTTGAAATTGATTCAAGAACCTGCATTCGCTGAGACGACAGCTTTGACAGCTTTTGCGGAAAGACACTCAACGTGCAGATATGGTTATCGAGTTTTACCAGGTCAACACCAAGCGCGCGGCGCTCATCTTTTGAGCAGCATTGAGCAAGCATTTCCAGCCGGTACCGTTCGGGGAGAAGTTCCGGTTCTTTCTCATACCCGAGCCGTTCGAAATTTCGCGTCCCGCCAACCGTGTCTTTGAGCACGCGTAGACCGAAACCGTGAAACGTTGTAATCAGGGGCATTTTATGCGCCGGGGTCATGCCGTCAAGACGCGCCACGCGTTCCGCCATCTCGCCCGCGGCTTTGCGGGTAAATGTCAGCGCAAGGATCGACTCCCGGTCACACCGGGTACACGCGCAAAATGCAATCCGGCGGGTCAGTACCGATGTTTTCCCGCACCCCGCGCCGGCAAGCACCAGCACCGGCCCTTCATGCTCCGAAGTGACCGCGGCCAGTTGCTCTTTGTTAAGCCCCTGCGTGATTGAGTGGATACGAGACCCGGGATCCAATTAAAACCGCCATTTCACCAATAATCCCCGGCACTGCCGTGCCGGCGACACTATCTTTACGCCATGCTGTTTTATGCAGGGAATGTACCGGCTGTTACTGCTGGCCGCTGCCTTCATGGTATCGTCGGTGTCCAGGTAAAAAACCGGTAGCCGCCTTCGGCACACTCATAGTCTTTTTCAATAACCTCGCCGTCATCCGATACGGCAACCAGATCCTTGCGGTTTCCATAGTACTGCCTGTTAAAGGTTAACCTGTTGACAAACTCGCCATGGGGATCGAATATGACCAGTTCAGCCCATTGCTCAAGATCAACGCGCACAAACACCTGTCCCGAATTCGCCACATTGAGTACCCGTGCACAGAGGACCATGTCGCCGGCGCGGTAATCAAATGACCGAAGCACTCCCCGCCGGTTGGAGACTGAAATACTCCAGGGCGCCCAGCAGGTTGGAATATCCGAAAGAGAATCCTGCATCGCTCGCACGTGTCCGGGAAGGTAGGACCTTGATCGCGTAACTTTCTTTGTAATGTCGCGGTATATCGGCCGATACAGGCGCACAATATGGTTTCTGCAGGTAAGGTCGCGGATTTCAGCCTTCCGCTTATCACCATCCTCGTTCATTATCCATACAGCAGGAATAGCCGCGCCGCGCCGCGCTCCGGGATTATAATCGATTATCATTGGTTCATACGAAATCAACTGTTCCGAGCGAAGCTCATGCTCGAGCATCGGCCCTGACGGCCGCGGGGCATAATAAAAATATGAACGTTTCCTTACGACTATTTCTTTTGTCTGATAATCGAGAACGGCGTAATAAAGAGAACCGTCCTCGTCGACACAGGGCGGGAAACCCCATTTTGCTGTCCGCTCGAACGTATATTCGCGGCGCCCGCGCTTTTCCAGCACGGTCTCCCGGATCGTCTGTTTGACAAGCGTGTCAACTCGGAGAATATTCCCGGCTTCATCGCAACAAAACACCTCCTGGTAAAACTCGGGCCTGTCGGAACCGGTAGCCGCTTTCAGGCCCCAGTATCTGCGACGGTCTTCAGAAGCAATCACCGACAGGGGCTCGATCAGAAACTTCTTTATCCGGACCCCTTCACCGGCCTTCAATCCCGGGAAAAAACCGGCAAACCCGCCCTCCTTTTCGGCAATAACCGGCGAGGTAAATGTATAACGCTTTTCAAGCGACCAGTAGCGCATGCCGGTCCCCGGATCAAATCCAATAAGTCCCGGCTTCAGATAAATTCGCTCAACCATTTCACTCGTAAGTGTATTGAATGCAATGTTGAGTATATGGGAGTGTGATAAATCGCCATACCGCCGTGCAGGTTTTCCACCGAGCTTTTTTATTCGCTTCCTGGCTATTTTTTTCTCAAAAACTTCATCAGTTTTTTTGTTTTTATAGTACAGAAGTGTCGACTTGTCGGGCGGATAGGCCAGCATAAGGCGATCGGGATCATCAGGCGCAAGGCGACGGTTTTTCTTGTGAAGTGAATGCGATTCCTCAATTTTGCCGCGTTGATTGTACAGAACATACCCGTGACGGGAATAAAAAAGGAGCCGGTTATCATGCACAAGTACCGGGCCCGAAAGGATATCCACCAGCGCAACATCACGCGAACAATAAAACAGATCATCGGCCTTATCAGTAAGCTTGATAGTGAAAAGAAGCGTATCTTCGGCATAATAGCTTCGGGCAGAAGAAATGCTCAACGCACAGACAATGGCAAGCGGTATCGGGAATTTTTTCAGCATGACAGCACCTTTTTCCGGCTTTGAATCACTTCACACGAAATATCAATTTATTAAAAAATCTTTACCTTATTATAGACAGAAATTAGTTTATAAAATAAAATGTTACTATAAACAAAACTAATAAATCTACCTCTTCGACCAAGGGGGAGCTATGCCTCAAACAGCAATACGCAAGCCTATCAGCAATTTTTTTATAATCAAGCCCCTGCAAATGAGACTGATTTTCAAAATAGTTGTGGCAGTAATCATTTCAACGCTGGTTTGCTCGGGGACCCTGCTTATCACCTATCTGATCAAATACCAGAGCACGGCGTTCTACCGGGTTATTCTGGACCATAATATGGATATTCCTCCCCGTGAAAACATTATTTTCATTATTCTCCCCAGCCTTATAATCAGCGCAATTGTAAATATCATCGTTGCATTTTTTATCGGGGCGTATGCATCACGTAAATACGCGGTGCCGATTTACAAGCTCGAACAATGGGCCGATCTTCTCAAAGACGGCAAGCTGACTGCAAAACTCCGGTTCCGTGAAAAGGAAGAATTCAAAGAATTATCATCACACTGCAACGAGCTTGGCGACAATCTCAGATCAAAATTTCTGGAAATTAAAACAACTGCGGAATCGCTGAAAGAGAGTACGGGAGAGAATGAAGCTCTTGAGCATATCGAATCGATATTAGAGAGCCTTGAGCTGGAAACAAAACCGATTGAAGTCCATACCTCGTTTCACAGGATTGCCCCCAAACCACCATCAGGCAATGAATCGTCTACCGCAGAAGATGGCTG
>WJKA01000151.1 GCA_014729375.1 Chitinivibrionales bacterium | reverse complement strand
GTCGGTATCATGCCGGTAGGCGCAAAATTGATTATCAGTTTTTCCATGCTTTATCGGTGATTCGAAAGAAATACCCTGTGCATGACAGGCACTTCTAAATTAAAATAACTCCCGATCCGGGGGCAAGGCGGCTGTGCAGCGATGTGAATAGCCGGAGAAGGTTGTTATTCGATGTGTCGGATATCCCTATTGTTGGAACGCCCATTGATACGGCATGCAGGCAGTTGTGTTTTCTCCGTGACAATAAAAAAGAACATCTGCCGATTATCCCTTTCAGTTTTTGAGGAGTCATGTTCTCTCTCCACCATTGACGGTCGAGCGTTTCCGGGAGTACGATATCAAAATCCCGAAGGAAAATTGAATAGAATTTTTTAAATCCAATTCGATCATCCCATGCTTTGCATGAGCGATGAATTGTGCTGATTATTGGAAGTACTTTATGTCCCTTGAAGTCCTGCAATATTTTTTCTACCGCTGTTCTTTCCCGCTCAAGCTTTTGCAGAAAACCTGTGTTATTGCTCATCGATATACCTAGTATCTTTTCGTCCGGGTAAATTTTTTCAGCAACCTCGTTATCCGGAGCAATACCTGTCTCCGGGAAATTGGTGACACTGATATTTCGCACAACTCCATTGTCGTGTAATATCCAGGCGGAAAACGTGTCCCTTACCGCAAGCAAATCAAGTCTGTTGAGCGCCCCAAGCGCGCGCTCATCAAGCCACTCTCCTATTCGTCCTGGAGCAACGCCAACATTGTACAAACAGGTTCTGCACCCGGAATTCTGTGCAGCGATAAGATATGCTAAGAAATCATCGGCCGAGTCTTTATAAAAGAGCCCTCCACCTCCGACCACGACTCTCTCGAAATCCAGCTTGAACTTTTTTCCCGGCCTTGACGGTTTCCAATTAACAAATCCGCTGCAGTGCACAAATCTGCCGGTAAAACCGGGATCAATGGAACGCACATAGCTTTCCGATGACGGAAACCGCTGCATGGCATCGATCAAACAGAGCTCATCACCAAGATTCCCAAAACCATACGCACCTAAAAACAGAGTCTTCATTGTGGATTCTTTCTTTTACAGGGATACTTAATAAATTTCGAAATCAACAAAATGCCGGAAAGATTTTTCTATGATACTGATATGAAATTAACGGATACAATCAGGCTGTTGCTTCCAGACATATGGCATAGCATGCCACAGGTAGCAATGATCGAGATCACTAATGCCTGCAACATGCAATACATACCATGCGCCAATTCGGGAATGAAGCGAAAAACAGGATTCATGGACCACTCTCTTTTTGCCCGCATAGTGGACAAATGTCAAAATAAAAAAAATACCAATCCTGCGGCTTTATACCGTCGGCGAATCATTGCTTCATCCATATCCCATTATGCTTCCGGAGCACGATCTCGGCAGACGCTATCATTATAACAATACTTATGAGCGATAATGCAAGGGCGCCAACTATTCGCCTCATTTTTATTTTCGAGATCGGAGTTCGCATACTCATTACTCAAATTATGAATTGCTTGATTTTATGAAAATAATAATATAGGAGTGTGGCCATATATTTTTCACAATATCGGCATATAATTTCCGTACGATCGTCATCAAGGCCCTGTTGTATCTTTAAAAATTCGCTGTCGCAAAAAAGCGTGTTGTAGTCGGATTTGTTTAAGTTTCCCAGTATATGCTTCATGCCATAATCCATGCAACACAAAAGAACATCTCCGTTCGGAAGCAACACATTATATCTGCAGTCTCTTAAACACCTGATCACCCCTTTTTTCCTTTCAGGCAAATCTCTACCGTCAATTTCAATATTTCCCGCACGGCTGTGGAGAAATGTCGTTTTTATTTTTCTTCCAATCAGCTTTTTCAATAAAGCATGCGGCTCCCCTTTTGCTATGAACTCTCTTTGTGTAATATTACTTCGCAGAAACCGGTCCAGAACTTCAATGTACTTTCCATCAATGTTGATATTTTCCCAGCCGTTTGTGTCGGGCACATGCACAGCAAACAACAAAAATGGAATATGTTCGATGCGATCGATATCCGATGGTTTCATTCCGCATAACGTTGTTGAGACAACTATCCCGTGCCCATTTTCATGTGCATGCAGAACCATCCTTGAGCAATCCGGATTCAGCCACGGTTCGGCCATGCCGGCAAAATGGATTTCCACATGGGCAGGCACGTTTTCGAGCCATGCAGCGAAATTTTCAAAACTCATCATACGATGCCCATCATTTTTTTCTGAATAGCACCGGGTAATCGTATCCTGAGGGCAATAGGCGCAGCGAATGTCACATCCAATGGTTGTGGTTATTTCCAGCACGGCTTTTATCATATATTTTATTTTCCGTTATGATTGCGTGAATTTGTTCTCTGGTATATTCCTCTGCAAAACAATGAAAACAGTATTTCTCAGTTACACACGGCATATTCACCACGTGCACCGCAGCTTTGCGCAGGAAATCGGTGCTGCTATTAAAATAATGCCTTTTACGGGCTATATTAAATTGATTACAAAATATCCCTTCCTGAATTGCTTCTTTCCACTCATGTCATATTTATATGCTTTGGTATCGCATATCGATGCCGACATTCTTATTTCCGACGGCGGCTCGTGTCTCTATGCCGCCTCAATGCTGAAACTGAAATATCCCCGCCTTATAGTGATCCACCTTGACGGCGATCTTTTCTTTTACAGCTTAGGTAAAACCCGATTCACAACTGCCGGTTTTGCATTGAAAAAAATCGATGCGGTCCTCAGCGTTTCGGAACAGAACAGAAAGCAGGTACGCCGTTTCCTCGATGTTCCTGCAGTGGTATGCCCTCCATACCCGCAAGCGGTGGCAAAACGAAATATTCCGCGGCGCAAATATGGCTTGTATGTCGGACGGCTCTCTCCGGAAAAAAATATTGCGCGGCTCATCGCATTCGGGCTTCAATGCCCTCATATCGAAAAATTCGTACTCGTCGGTGATGGAGTCCTTGACAAATATGTGGAAAACAAAGCCCGCAAATATGACAAGATTATATATGCCGGCCCGCAAAGAGATGTCGGCAGGTATTATTCCGAATGCACATTTCTTCTGCATCTGCCCGATATCGATGCCCATCCTGTCACCTGCATGGAGGCCGCCCTGTGCGGATGCTACCCGGTTCTCTCTGCAGGCGTCGGTGCACGATACCTGTTCGATTCACTGTTCATTGCCGAAAACCCGGATGACTTCACGCATATCAATGAAAAAATGGCCTGGATACTCGATAATCCGCTTGCGGCTGATGAATCCCTGGAAAAATCCTTACAGTTCATACCGGACCGTATAACCTCGCTGGAAAATTTCAGAAAGGCCTTTGAACTCCTTCTGAAACAGATTGCCGAGCGACCGCAAGCACTGTAACGGAGAAAGAATGCCATGCTGAGCCTTTCAGATTATCGATATATTACTCCGAAAAAAATGCTTAATTATTTAAGCGTATGGTATCCCCGCAGCAGGAAGAAGATAAACATCAATGCATATCCGTCACATATCTTTCTCGAGCCGACCAGCCGCTGTAATTCAAACTGCCGTCTCTGCCCATCGGGAGGGGGAATCCGTTCATCTTTCCCGCAAGGCGATTTAACCTTTGCGAATGCGAAAAAAATAATTGATACAAACAAAGAGTACCTGTTCTCCATTTCATTCTGGAACTGGGGCGAGCCGTTGCTCAACAGTGACATTTTCAGTATGACAGGCTATGCACACAAATGCGGCATTAAAACAGCATTGGCAACCAATCTTCATGCTTTTCACGACGGCATGATAGAGCCTTTATTCGCCTGCGGCCTGGATGACCTGAATGTCTCATGCCATGCAGCAAGCAGTGAAACATATACCCAATATCAGCCGGGCATGAGCTTTGATACGCTGCAAAATGCCGTCGACCTTATCGCGCAGACAAAAAGGCGATTGCGACGAAGCAGGCCGGTGATTCATCTGACATTTGCGATTACGAAAAAAAACCGCCATGAAATCCGGGAGATGAATGCGCTCTGCGCACGCTTCCGCGCCCGACCGAACATGTATTATGCATCACTGAATCTTCGTTTCTGCAAAAACAGCGATGAAATACAAAAACGAATTGAAGAATGGACCCCTGATCCGACCCGGGGAATCGGCATGCCCGGAAAAATCAGCTATTATTCGACAGCTGCAAACACGGGGATTCTTCCGCCGACATATTCCTGCTGCACCGATCCTTTTACCACAATGGTTATCCGGTGGAACGGCGACGTATCCGCGTGCTGCACCGATTACCACGGCCATGCGCTGGGCAATGCGCTCTCACAGGACCTGAAAGAGATATGGAACGGCAGGAGCTATGTCGATTTGAGACGATTCATTGTAAGCGGAGGCAAGACAGAAATCGATCCGAGCGCTCCCTGCAACGGGTGTGTCATGTTATGATCCGGATCATCACCCGAAAAACTCCTCTTCGAGCATGGCGCACAGGGCATGATAGACCGGCATATGCAGTTCCTGCACTTTGAACGTCATCCGTGCAGGCACCCGGATAATGACATCGCAGAAATCATTCATCACACCGCCGTCCTCGCCCGTCATGCCTATCGTGTAAACGCCGAATGCCCGGGCTACTTTTAGCGCATTGACCACATTGGGCGAATTTCCCGAGGTGCTGATCCCCAGAAGCACATCGCCGGGCGCCCCGTACCCGTACACCTGCTGGGCATACACCATGTCATCGCCGATATCGTTGGAATATGCGGTAGTCAACGAGGTCTGGCTGCTCAGACAGATGGCCGGCAGCGCGCGCTGCAGTCTACTTGACAGATGCTGCCAGTCTACCGCGCCGGAGCTGCGCAGCCGGTCCTGGTCCTCGACCGGTATCTCCCGCTTGAGAACGAATCCTTTCATCAACTCACCGACGATATGCTCCGAATCTGCCGCACTTCCCCCATTCCCGCAGATAAGAAGCTTTTTACCGTTCTGATAGCAGGTACTTATATACGAATATGCCTGCTCGATTTCTTTTCTGCAGGCATGCAGCAGCGGGTATTCATTAAACAACCGACTAAATGTTTCGGCGGTCTGCGCTTTCATGATTCCCTCTTTTCTTCAATTTACATTTTGCATTTTAAATTTTTAATTTTGAAATCACCCTTCTTCCGGCAAGACCCTCACCGCGCCCACATCCGCGCTTGCTGCAAACAGTCCATATGCACGCAAGGCGTCCGAGACGACCCGATCACGGTGCGGTTTGAACGCTGCGGCACCCCTGGTCTGCTCTTCACGACGGCGCCCGTCAAGCTCATTTTCCTGCAGTTTGACATTTATCGACCGTTTCGGGATATTGATCTCGATCGTATCACCGTCACGGAGGAGCCCGATCTCGCCGCCCGATGCGGCTTCGGGGGAGACATGCCCGATCGACAATCCGGCCGTCCCGCCCGAGAAACGGCCGTCGGTTATCAGCGCACACTCTTTGTCAAGATGCATCGATTTTATATACGACGTTGGATAGAGCATTTCCTGCATGCCCGGTCCGCCTCTGGGACCTTCATAGATAATCACTACTATAGAGCCGGCCTTGATCTCGCCGTTCAGAATGCCGTCACACGCAGCCTCCTGCGAATGATAAACCTTTGCCGTCCCCGAAAAGGTATATATCGACGGGTCGACGCCTGCGGTTTTAACAATCGAGCCTTTTGACGCGATATTGCCGAAGAGAACACACAGGCCGCCGTCCCTGAAATAACAGTGATCCATGTCACGGATACAACCATTGGCCCGGTCTTTGTCAAGCGTATCAAATCGCGTATCCTGTGAACCAAGCACCAAATTTCTTTCCGTTCCTCTGGGGGCACTGTGCCAGTTGTCAAGCGCTTCTTTGGAAACCGTACTGCTCATGATATCGTTTTCGGCAATCGCATCGGCAAGCGTGGCATAGTCGACCCGCCCCACCGAAGTATTCAGCAACCCCGCGCGGGCAAGCTCGCCCATGATTGAAAGAATACCGCCCGCACGGTTGACATCCTCGACATGATATGATGAACTTGGCGCGACTTTGCAGAGAACCGGGATTTTACGCGACAATCGATCGATATCGTGCATGGTGAAATCGACCGCTGCTTCCTGTGCAACGGCAAGCAGGTGAAGCACCGTGTTGGTCGAGCCGCCCATGGCAATGTCAAGCGACATGGCATTCAGGAATGCATCCTTGCCTGCGATCGAGCGAGGCAACACACGTGTGTCATCGCTGAAATAATACGCAGTAGCCATTTTGACAATTCGTTTCGCGGCTTTTTCAAACAACCGTATCCTGTTTTTATGCGTAGCGACAATAGTCCCGTGTCCGGGCAATCCCAGCCCGAGCGCTTCGGTGAGGCAATTCATGGAATTTGCCGTGAACATGCCCGAACAGGAGCCGCAGGTCGGGCAGGCAACCTGCTCGAGCGCAGTGATCTCTTCATCGGGAATGCTGCTGTCAGCGGCCTTGACCATGGCGTCGATAACGTCGTAATGTTTTGTACCCCGTACCCCGGCCTCCATAGGCCCGCCGGAAACGAAAATTGCGGGAATGTTAAGCCGCATGGCCGCCATGAGCATGCCGGGCGTTATCTTGTCGCAGTTGGAAATGCAAATCATAGCGTCAACACAATGCGCGTTGCACATATATTCGACACTGTCAGCGATCAGCTCGCGCGAGGGAAGCGAATAGAGCATTCCCGTATGCCCCATGGCAATGCCGTCATCGATAGCAATGGTATTGAATTCCGCGGCAAAATATCCCTGCTCTTCGATAATTGCCTTGACTTTCTGACCGATTTCGTGAAGGTGTACGTGACCGGGAACAAACTGGGTGAAAGAATTGACAACAGCGATAACCGGTTTCCCGAAATGCTCTTCTTTCATTCCATTTGCCCGCCACAGGCTCCGCGCACCGGCCATCCGGCGGGTTTCGACTGTTGTTGCACTGCGAAGTTTCGGCATGATAACCCCTCCTCATTATAATAGACTGGAGTACAGATAGAACTTACAAAATATAATACGGTGATAGCGTATTATTGAATTTCAAAAATTTCCGGCTGTGCCCGGCGTGCCGGCTCTGCAATGCGGAAATCCACCGCATGTCCGGACCTTCGCTCATTCTTATCGCTGTGCAGTGTCCGGCTCCGGGAAAACCGCTCATGTTATTCCACGAAACCGGCTTTTGTATTTCCGCAACCCGGATTAGCCCTTGAAATAATCCCCGGTTCATCGGTATAATAATAAGGACATTTCATTATAAAAGGAGGATACATGCCGAAAATCTGCCGGCCGTGGTTTATTACTTTGTGTTTAGTGTCATATGTGTTCCCTGTCCAACCGGCATCATCGGTAATACTCGACTCTCTTGCGGGCAAGGCACAGGTCCAGCGTGCGGGAAAAGGCACCTGGCATACAGCGCAAACAAAAACCAGGCTTTACAATAACGATCTGATTCGCGTAGGCGACAAATCGACAGCACGGCTTAAATGGGGTGAAGCTGATCATATTTACCTTCGCAGTAACACCCAGATATTAATCAACCTTCACGAAAACAAGCAGCCCTCACTGATCTCGCAGCACATAACGGTCTTTTACGGCGCAGCATTCTTTATTATCAAAGCTATCATGCCTTCACTTGACAACAAGCGATATGATACCAAAGTATATTCGCCGACTTCAATCGTGGCGATCAGGGGAACATCGTTCTGTGTCGCCGCGGACAAAGAAAGCGGCAAAACAGAACTATTAGTTCTGAACGGTACTGTCCTGACTCGAAATATACTCAGGAATGTGTCGGTCTTTGTCGGCTCCGGGTATAAAACCGAAATTGCGATAAATACCGATCCAGTAAAACCGTCCCCCCTGCTCAAAGATGATATCTCTCTTCTGAAAAAATGGGTGCCGCCTCCGGTTCTTGCT
>WJKA01000150.1 GCA_014729375.1 Chitinivibrionales bacterium | reverse complement strand
TTCCCGGTGGCCCGAAAGAAGATAGATATGCGCAGCCCTGTATGCAGCAAAAAAGAATGACGGTTCAAGATCGAGAGCACGGGAATATGCCGAAAGCGCGGAAGCGTATTGCCGTTTCATCTCGTATCCATAGCCGGCAGCATATGTCGCCCATGCAAAATAATTTGCCGGGATCATCGAATTATTCCGCAAATCCGGAACATCCTTCTCACCGGATATGCCGGTTTCCCTTGTAAATTTTGCATATAATCTGCCGCAGAGAAACAACAATGTCTTTATATTCCCCCGGACAGTGATTTTTTTTCTGGCCCATTCATTGGGCTCAGCAACAACAAAACGGAATTCAATAACAACAGTGTCTTTGTCTACTCTGAACAATCCGCCTGTCGCAATATTCCAGCCCCAGCGCTCCCGGTGCTTTTTCAGAAGCGAATCGGACCGCATAGTCCAGCCCGAAGAATCCGCATTAAACAAAAAACACGGATCCCATACCTGCATATTGCTGTGCCGTGTCAAAGATCTGAAAAACAGCTCGGGAATTGCATACCCGACCCAGTCGTTTATTGTATTGCCGGTTGTATTCGCCAGAGGGAAAAGCACCATTGACGTGCGCGACAACGCAACAGCGGCGAAAATCAATAACGGAACTATGGCTTTTTGCAGAAAGGAAAGCATTAATTAATCACTGCAATTATCTTGGACGCTACTATCGTATGTTTCATAAATTATATCATTTGCGCACCGGAGATTGCCAAAAGCCTGAAAATCCAGGAATATCTTTTGTGTAATCCATTATTTTGATTACTCAGGTATACGAAAAGCAGGAGGTAATTATGAAATCGCTTTCGATATTCAGTTGCAAAATTGTATACATTCTTGCAGGCGTTTGCCTGGTATCAATCAACGCAACCTGCGGCAACCGGAAGACAAGCCGGTCCATGGGGTCCAGGGACACGTCCACTACGGGCGGCAATTTGTCGCAGACTCGGTGCGGCGCAGCCCTTACTTCAATCGAATTCTGCGATTCGCTCAATCCTCCTCACATTATTCTGCAAAACAACGTACTGCGCGCGGTTATTTACACCCCGAACCTTCGGTGCGGATATTACCGGGGAACACGATTCGACCAGTCGGGCATGATTGGAAAGGTGTATTTCGGGGAACACACATTTTTCGGAGACTGGCAAATGCCCCATGACCCCATGCACCCTGAACATGGTATCGGGCCTGCAGAGGAATTCGACATGAAAAATCCCCCGCTGTTTTCCGCAGTGGACTCCGGCGACACGTTTATCAAAATCGGTGTCGGCAAGCTTATAAAGACCACCGACACGTATTTCATGAACACTCCGTACCCGATTGCAGAGCCGGCGATGTGGCAAATTTCCTGCTCGACCAGTCAATGGATAGAATTTGCCCATACGCTTTCATCAGCCGGCGGAATAGCGTTTACTTATACAAAAAAAGTCGCAATTGATAAGAACAAGCCGATCATTACCATTTCCCACAGCCTGAAAAACAGCGGACCGGAAACCATTACCACCGAGCACTACAGCCACAACTTTATACGAATTGACGACCGCTCTATCGATTCTTCGTATCAGTGCCGTTTTTCTTTTCCGCTGCGCATTGAGGATAAGCTCTTGAAAAAAATGGAGAGATATGCTGTAATCACCGGCCCGGTTCTTGATATAACAAAAAGCTTGGCATCCAAAACTCTCTGGGCCACATTTGAGGACCTCTCCCATATACCCGATGAGAACCGTTTTACGGTTATTAATCAGGCGGCAGGGGCGTCAATCAGTGTGTCCGGCGACCGGGCCCCGTCGAAATTTGATTTTTATGCAACCACCACTGCGATTTGTCCCGAGCCGTTTGTCACGATTGAGGTCAGGCCCGGCGACACCGGCCGGTGGAAAAACGTCCTCCGGTTTCAGGACGCACAATGAGTTTTAATCGAAACCGGAGTACTGCAGCATGAACAGCAGCAAAAACGAGCGTGAAAACCGGCTGAAACGGGCCCGCTCCCGCAGCTCTTTTTTTGCCCGAAACAAAAAACCAAATCCCCGCGGGTTCCTGAAAATCATTATTCTCATCACGATCATCACACTGCTCACCTGGTATGCGAAACAGGGACGGAACAATCCTTTATTGTTCGACAAAAAACTGGTCCTTGCGGGAAGCGCCGGCGCAATATATCTCGCCAGTGTTCACTCGCCGGGTTCGGCAAGCATAATATTGCTCTCCCCCCCGACATCCGGAGATACATTATCGTTGCCGTTCGACAGCATCTCTGTTATTTCCGCGTCCCTGGCTGATTCCGGCAAAATGACGATCCGCCCTGAACCACTGCACCGGATAACGCTTGCTCCTCTTTCCGACAGCACTGCATGGAACCCGGAAAAATCCCCCTCACTACCAAGCTCGTATTACACGTTCAGTTCCGGCGGCTTAATACGAATAATCGCACCGGCCCAAAAAGCCCGATGCCTGCTGGCTGAACTACACAAGCTCAGAATACTGATCTGCAACCGCTTTTTCACCGTGGAAGATACTGCGGCAATCGATGCACTCAGAGAAAATATCGATATCCTGGTATACACCGGCCCGGCCGGACCAGAAATCAGGCGGCTTCGAACGCTTTTCCGCCCGCGAAAGGTCATTGCCTTTTCCCCCGGAATGCCTGTATCAGAAAAAGAATCCGGCACAACGTTTTTCCGCCCTGAAAATCCTGCTTTCCAGTTTCGCATTCGCAAAAATGCCATGAACAAAATTGAAATCAGCGAATTGCAGCCCCGCAATTCCGTCCGGTAGCACACTCCCCGTGGTGCGCCGCAAAGCTTTGTCTTGCACATCGATATGCTGATAGGATAAAATAAAGTAATATCGAACAAGCTCACGCTGCATCCGGAAACCGGCCATGGCGCAGAAAATCAGTCAATTTCTTACCGAGAAGAATTTTATTACCAAAGAACAATTGCTTGCAGGGCTCAAGTACCAGAGTGCAAACGGCGGCAAGCTTATTGAAGCGCTTATTGCAACAAATATTATTGCCGACATTGACG
>WJKA01000149.1 GCA_014729375.1 Chitinivibrionales bacterium | reverse complement strand
CCATGGTGCGCAGCGGAGAAAGGTCGGTGATAGTGTTATAGCTGATAAAAACATCTTTGAGTTTTTTCTCCGCCAGCGGTTCCAGGGATTTGATCTGTGTGTATCTCACATTCAGATTAACGACAGTCATATGGCGTATAATGTTCAGGTCCCCGAACGACGTATTAGCGGCCTGGAATTCGTAAAGATCAACGTTATGAAGCGGGGTAAAGTCTTTGACGGATGTCGAGCGGACGTCAAGATGCACGAGTGATGGAACGGCGACCGGCTCGATTGAGACAATGGGGCACCCTTTGGCGGTGAGTCGTTTCAGCGGCGCGTCGCCGAGCGCGTCGAGATGAACAATATTTGTATTATCGATACGCAGGATTTCCAGGGGCATGCCTTTCAGCGCGGAGATATCGGCAAGGTTGGTGCAATTCCGGATGTCCATTTCCCGTATCGGCATGCCGTGAAGGGGGCTGAGGTCGTGTATCGAGGTCCCATAGGCAAAGAATGAATGAAGATTTGCGCTGTGGAGCGGGCGGATATCATGTATGGCTTTGCACTGGTTGATATTGAGATAGACAAGCGGCATACCGGTAAGGGGGGCGAGATCTTTGACGGCCGTGCAATTATGCATATCGAGCCAGGACAGCTCCAGAGAGCCAAGTGGTTTGAGGTCTGTCACCTGCAGTGCTCCGGCGATATTGAGCCGTGAAAGCGGAATACCTTCAAGCGGAGAGAGCGAGCGTATTGAAGTTGCGCCTGCATCGCTGGTGATTTCAAGCGACAACCCGCTTTCTACGATTTCGAGTTTGAATGCATTTTCAGGCCATTGCCGTTTGATTTTCCTGCGATATTCGGACAGGTTTTTCTGTACATCGATAAGAAAAGCCGCTTTATCTCTGCCGCGGGAGGCTGCAATTTTACGTGCAGGATTAAGCGAGGCGTTGTAGACATCAAGGAACAGGTCGCGTGCGGTGATATAATTCCCGCGCTGCAAATGGCGCCCGGCAAGATCGAGTGCATCTTCTTTGAGTGATGCGCCTTTGCGGAATATTCTGATATTGTCATACCATACTTCGGCCCCCCAGCTCATTAATCCCACTGCGTTGCGCCCTGTGCCGTACAGCCGTTTCGGGTCCTCGACCTCGAATATCATCGTGTCGTTTACCGTCAATGAAAACAGCGTGCCGACACGTTCGGCGCGGACATGATAGCGCTTTCCTTTTTCAAGCGGTGTTTTAAATTCCTGCCAGAGAATACTTCCCGACCGGGTCAATTTATTACAGGTGTTGTCATGGCCGCCGTATTGAAAAATATAGCCGCTGAACGGGAGGGCCTTGGGCCTGGCGCTGCGCAGGGCATCGATAAAGCAGGATATATCATTGAGGTAATCGCTTTCCTGCCGGCAGTCGAATTCGATTGCCAGGTCTCCGGAAATAGAGTCATTCAGCAGCAGTGCCTGGGGTGTTCCGCCGCAGATGCGCAG
This sequence comes from Chitinivibrionales bacterium, assembly GCA_014729375.1. GTDB lineage: Bacteria > Fibrobacterota > Chitinivibrionia > Chitinivibrionales > WJKA01 > WJKA01. The sequence goes on along the minus strand of WJKA01000149.1, from coordinate 1,413 downwards.
TTCGCCGTTGATAACGCTGCAGTCGGGTTCTGTTTCGACAAAATTCCGCACGCCGTTTCGTACAAGATATTTCCCGTAAATGATGTCCCAGCGGTCCCGGATGTTGCTGTTGGAAAAATCATCTTCAAACACGCATATCCACCGTCGCTCGCGCTCTTCGAGGTCGCGCCGGATCAGCTCCATCTTCGCCTTTTGTTCCCGGGTATAGTTGCGGAGCGCGGTTTCGGCCCGTTTTCGCTCACGTAAATTAACATAAGAAAATATGCCGGTGAAAAAGAAGATGACCGTCAGTGCGACCCCGACGGCCATTGACACTGCCTTATTTCGATAGATGAGTTTCTGGATCGTTTCCCAGGCAGTGTCTTCCTTTGCACTGACCGCGCGGCCTCCCTGATAGCGCTCGATATCATCCCGAAGGTCGTCGATGCTCTGATAGCGGGAAGCTTTGTCTTTTGACAGCGCTTTCAGTGTAATAGCCGTAAGCTCCTTTGGAACATGCCAGTGCGGTGGAATACAAGAGTCTATCGGGGCCAGTTTGCAGGCGCCTGCATTGCGAAGAAGCTCGCGGATATTTTTGCCCTGTATCGGTGCGTTGAGCGAGAGGATTTCAAACAGGATCGCGCCGAGGCAGAAGATATCCGACCGCTCGTCTACCTCATCGGTTTTTCCACTCGCCTGCTCGGGCGGCATGTAGGTCAATGTTCCCCAGATAGTGCCTTCCATGGTTGCCAGTTTCGGATCGCCGAACCGCTCGGTGGTAACAGTTGTGTCCTGAGGGTCGCGTGTTTCGGGGATCCTGACATGATCGCCGTGTTCTTCCGGTTGTGGGCGGGCCCGTTTGCCGGGCAACTTTTTGTCAAGTACTTTTGCCAGTCCCCAGTCCATGACGCGCACCTCGCCGAAATCACCGATCATGACATTGCCCGGCTTGAGGTCGCGATGGATTACACCCCGGGAATGCGCGAATGAGACGGCATTGCAGATATTGACAAATATGGTCAGCAGTTTCTGGAGCGGGTACCGGGAAAACGGCGGCGGGGGCCCTTTCCTGAATTCATCAAGAAATTCGCGCAGGCTTTTCCCTTTGACAAGTTTCATGCTGAAGAAGATCCGGCCCTGCTTGTCAAGACCAAGCTCATGGATCGGGACAATGTTGGGATGTTCGAGCTGGCCGGTAATCTGGGCCTCTTCAATAAAACGGACCCGGCGCCCGGATTCTTCAGCCCCGCTCATCAGTTTGATGGCGACTTCGCGATGGATCTCATTATCGACCGCAAGGGATACGGTCCCCATGCCCCCGCTGCCGATTTCTTCGTGAAGCGTGTATTTATCATCCGGGCCGGTGATACCGAGGATTTCCCGGATCGACACGCCTGAGGGAGATAATGATTTTTTGCCTGAAGATCCACTTTG
>WJKA01000148.1 GCA_014729375.1 Chitinivibrionales bacterium | reverse complement strand
CGTTGCGATTAAATTCCCGCCCCCGGGATCGTCACAGTCAAAACGGAACACAAAAAAAGAAAAAAATATTATTGTGTATATTCAGTCGGATCATCTGGAAAAAAATCATCAGCTTGTCCGGGACGGGATTGTCAAACTCAACGGTGAAGAGATTGCCCTTACGCAAACCCCTCCGAATAAACGATATGAAATTATCAAAGTGGAAAATGTTGATGTATGGGAAAAAGAGCGCGAAAAGGCATATGAGTTCCTCAAGGGGGAAATGAAAAAACTCCTCGATAAAGGATATAAAAGCGATATCCTTATTATCCAGGGAGACATGAAAACGTATCACGGGAAAATATTGCAGGTAATCGATAAGGCAAAAGACCTTGATATTGACGGTTTCTCGCTTGTGCCGCCGATAAAATAGCTTGCAGAGTAACTGGTAAAGGAAACAGAATATGATCAGAAAATTATTGTATGCCGGGATTGTGGGAGTTGTTGCACTGTGTCCGGGCTGTACTACTGAAGACACCGGGCCAATCGGCTATGCTGCCGATGCCACGGGACAGAAGGATGCGGTGCGACTGATTGCACCTGAGGATCAGGACCGCAGCCAGGACGTATCCGTGACCCTGAAATGGTCAAGGACCGCTGAACCCGGTGTGACCTATGCAGTCTACCTGGATATCCATGACGACCCCGATTCTGCAATCGCTGCCGGACTGGGCGAAACTGACACGGTACTTCAGGTCACCGGCCTTCAGTACGCGACTGCATACTTCTGGATGGTTGTTACCCGGTTCGAAAGCGATTCGACCCGCAGCTTTATCGCTGAATTCTCAACAGTTTTCCGGAACATGGCTGAGTACAACAGCGAAAATTCCGGACTGGCGAATAACCGTGTGTTGTCAATTGCTGTCGAAGGTGCCGGCAATGCATGGATTGGCACCGGATTCAGCGGATTGCAGAAGTTTGACAAGGTCGATTCATGGACAACGTATGATTCCGTCAACTCATCACTGGATTGTGACCGTATACCCGCCCTGGCAATTACAGCCGATGGAAAAAAATGGGTTGGAACAGCATCAAATAATGCCTTTTTTACCAGCGACGGCGGGACATTCACCGGCCAAAAATACCGGATAAATAATACGGAAAAAGATTCTATTAATGATTCAATTCTGACGCTGGCGACGGATTCCCATGGAAGTATTTATATCGGAGCACGGAGTCGGGGCGCATGCCGGCTCAATGATACACTCTGGATACAATATGATACCCTGCACATTGAGGGCGTCGCCACCAGTGTCAGGCCGTACATGGTCAATGCAATATGTATCGACCGGCAGGCAAACGAATTAAGACCTACGGCAGGAGTATATCTCGGTACAAACAACGGCCTGTATGAAATCACCGATACCTCAATTACTAATTTGTATGATACATCGTTCGCAGTGGAATACCGGGTTCATTTATACGACACGGTGTACAGCGGTGATTCTGTTTCCGTAATCGAATCTCTTTACAACATGATTAGTGTTGACACGTCGCAAATCGACACGACCTTTGAGGTCGTCTACGACGACACGGTCGACGGGGTCCAGAAAACCGATACGGTTTATCGCGGCTCAGAGCTGGCGGAGATTGACAGTCTTTATCCTGTTATAGCCATAGATACGTTTAAATATGATTCGACATTCAATCTAATATACACCGAACAATCCGAACCGCTTGTCGATTCGACAATCTCCTCCGCGTCGGAAATCCAGTCGTTTAGCCTGACAAATGATATTCTTGAAGTCGATACTGTAAATATTGATACTTCCTATGATACTCTTTTTGCGGCAAACCATTTCAATACGGACAATGGACTTCCTGAAAATATGGTTACCGCGCTGGCCTGTGACGAAAGCGGGAATGTGTGGGTCGGTACCTGGAGCAATGGTGTGCTTTTGTATGACGGCGCTGCGTGGACATCATTTACTACATCAAATTCAAAGCTGTCGAATAATCACATAAATGCACTTGCCGTTTTGGGGCCGGGTGCCGTACTGGCAGGGACCAATGGTGGCGGGCTGGCGTGGATGTCATCTTCAGGAGACGGCCGGGATATTACCATGTATGACACCGGGAATTCATCAATCCCCTCAGATGTAATCTACGCCATTGCGATTGAAAGCTCCGGTGAGGTATGGCTTGGCACCAACCACGGTATACTGATTTTCAAGGACCAGGATTGACTGGCACTATACATTGCCGTGCTCTACCCGACGGGCTGCGGTCCGGTGAAATTGTCATTTCATGAAAGAAAACACACTGAATATTTCCACCAGGCAGCGACGTGGCCGGCTGGTATTTATTATTTCTCTGGCCGTTCTGGCCGTTGCTCTGGGGGCAGTGTTTTTTATTCTGGATCTTACAAAAAAAGAAATAACATTCCGCAAACCTGAATTTGATCCCCGGGCATGCGTCCGGTTGCCCGCTGTGAGCCGGGTGTATCGCATACAGCAAAGCAGTATTCATCCGCATAACCTGTGGTTCGGCACTGCGGAGGGCATCAGGGTGCTTGATCTCGAGACATTTGCATGGACCCGCTATGGGCTCGATCACGGACTTCTTGCCGAGACGGTATCCGATATCTGTTTTGCAGAGGACGTCCCCTGGGTGGCCACCTGGAACGGGCTGCAGTATTTCGACTCATCACAGACGCGGTTTATTGCACCGCCGTTCAAGCGGGATATGCTCGGTGCACGCGTGCTTGCACTTGAATATGTTGCAAACAGAGGTGTTTATTTTTATATTGACGCAAAAGGCCTGTTCCTTCAGGAAAAAAACGATACTGCGCCGCGTCGCATTACCGTGCCCGGAATTCCTGTTGCCGATCGTATTACCTGCATAAAAAAAGTTGATACCACACTCTACCTCGGAATCGAGGACCGTCGCCTGCTTGCAATGGATATCCAGACCGGCGCATTTTCAGAACGCGTGTTTGCATGGGAAAAATCGCCGGAGACACTGATATGGGACATACTGGAGCATAACGGAATGCTCTGGGTGGCAACGTCTGATGACGGCGTCTGGACAAAAGGCATCAATGACGATACTCTTCGCATGCACAAGGATTTCCCGGCAAAAGGCGCATACATTTTTTCAGGAGAAAAAGACGGGTTCTGGTGCGGAACACCGTTTGGTCTCTGGCGATATCATGACAATGGCGATACCTGGATACAATTCGTTCATCCTGAAGCCGATGATCCGGTGGATTTTCAGGTCTTTGCACTTGCAAACACACCGGAGATGCTCTGGTATGGAAGTATGGACCTGGGCGCTGGATATCTTACAAAAAAAAATGTACAATGGCGGCCTATGAGGGCAGGTCTGTCCAATCCCAATGTTGCTGCAATTGCGGCAAGCGACAGTATTGCATGGACCGCCTATGGATACCAGGGAGGATATCTCGATAAATTTACCGCCAAAGACCTTCAATACGACCGGAACTATGGATCAATGGCGGGTATTGGTGATGATCATATCCAGGAACTGGTTCTCTGCGATTCGGTGTTGTATTATGGGAGCTACCGGGGTTTCGGCTTTTTTGATTATACCACGCGATTGTTCCGTCATTACAAAGCTGAAGAAAAACTTCCGTTCGGTGATATTACCGATATCGTCTGCCCGGATACCGGCTCGCTGTATCTGGCAAGCCTCTTCGGCGTGCTGGAATTTTATCCTGCCGCCGACTCCTTTTCCGCCATAAAAGAAACAGAAGCGTATCGCATTACCAGCCTGGTGTATTCCGGGGAAATCCTCTGGTGTGGTACGCTGGCCGGGGGGCTGCTCAAAGTCAATTGCAGAGAACGGACAATCGATACGGTGCTTGCCGAAATAACAAGCCGTGTCGTGGGCGTCTGTGAGTTCGAGTCCCGGGACGGCAAACCGTGTCTCTTTGCCGCAACAAAGCGTAACGGATGCTTTATTATTGATAAATCATCCCTGACGGTTTCACCGGTGGGGGGGATGCAGAAAGCGGGTGACCATGAAAATCATATCATGGCTATGAGAAAAATCGATGATACAGTGTGGCTTGGCACGCGCGAGACCGGTGCGCTGATTTATACTGTACGTGATGAATCATGGAAACGGCTGGATTATTATGACGGCCTGATAAGCGACCAGGTGCGATCGGTATACGATACTGAACAGTATATCTGGATCGGCTGCTATGGCGGCTTGAACAGAATTGACAAGAAGTATGCAGGGAAGGTACTGGAAATGCAATGAGAATGGTATTAATCCGAATGAAAAAACCAGCAGAACGCGGGCCGGGTATCCCGGACCTGTTGTTTTTACGCAACACTTCTTGAGTCGCCGCAGTGGTTGGGCTGGCAAAAGTCTCCCGGGGGCACAGGTGTTATTTACCGAATGCACTATTTATTGCAATAAAAGGATGGAAAATGATTAAAAAAACAGTTTTTTTCTCACTTGCTGCGTCGCTGCTTTGTGCACCAGCCTCTGCAGAGTCTTCTGGCGATGAACTTGACAAGGGAATTATAGCCCTGAGGCGCGGTAATATTCAGTTGGCGGTAAGGCTGCTGACCAGCGCGCAGAAAGCAAATCCCGGATCATTCCGGGCGAATTCAGGACTGGGGAATGCATGGATGAAACAGGGAGAGTATGCAAAGGCGCTGCCCTATCTGGAGAAGGCGGTTGGGCTTGATCCGGAGCATTTCGGTGCGCGGGCCAATTGTGCAAGCGCCTATGCAGCCCTCGGGCAATCCGGCAAGGCCGTTGAAATTTACAAAAAGCTGATACAGGAGCGGCCCGGCAATGCGGAATTGCACAACAATCTTGCTGCCGTGTACCAGTCTGCCGGGGATATACAAAATGCGATTAAATCGTACGGCACCGCGGTCGATCTCGATCCTGCAGAAGCGCGCTATCTTGTCAACCTCGGCCGGGTCTATGAACATATCGGAAACATCGGAAAAGCAGTCGAGATTTATAAAAAAGCGTTATCGGTTAATCAGAAATCACAGGAAGCGATGTTGTCTCTGGGCAGGGCGTATCGAACAAATGCAGAGTATAAAAAAGCACAGGAACTCTTTCTGAAAGTTATCGCCCGGTATCCGGATTCCTGGGAAGCACAGGGTGAGATGGGCAGTGTGCTGGAGATTGAAGGGCTGCTTGATCAGGCGATTTACCGGTATTCTCAGGCATTAAAAATTAATCCCGGCAGTGACCGGTATCTTGAGGCCGTTGCCGCGGCTTATGCAAAAAAAGGCGATATTGACAAGGCAATCAGGTATTTCCGCCAATTGATAAACCGGGATCCGGGTTCCGCGCGTGCGCGCGGCGAGCTTGGCGCTGCGCTGGTTAAAAACGGCGAATATTATGCTGCCGCCATAGAACTTAAAATCGCACTGGAAAATGATCCGGAAAATACCCGGTATCTCAATGCACTGGGAACCGCCTACCTCGAACTGGAAAAATACGAAATGGCGGCCGGGTGCTTTGAAGATGTGCTCCAAAGCGATTCCAGTAACGAGCAGGCTAGGCTGAAACTCGGCATCGCAGCTTACAAACAGCAGAGATGGCAGAAGGCTGAGAAATATTTAAAAGGCGTACTGGCACTGTCACCTGCCAATCTCGACGCGCGCTTTTATACCGGCATGATAGAGCTTAAAAAGGAAAATACCAATGAAGCATTGAAGCATTTTACCGAGCTGAAATCTCTGGCTCGAAAAGACGCCCGGGCCTGGTACGGGCTTGGATTGACTTGTGCAAAAGAAGGCAAAACAACACAAGCACTTGATTACTTAATCAAAACCGTGGAACTCGATGAAAACAATTGTGATGCACGATGGGAGCTTGCCAAATTATTCGAACGGACCAATGCAAAAGAAAATGCATATCAACAGTATAAGAAAATACTGCTGATTGATTCTGAATATTACCTCAAGGAAGTTATCAAAAAACGGCTTGAAGAACTTCGCGAGGACGGTGTTGCCCAAGATGATGAATGGATAAATTTTTAGGTCGGGGACGATACTCAATTACGCGTACTCTTTTAAATATCTTCCCGTCTCTGATTTTTTGCATTTTGTCAGTTCTTCAGGGGTGCCTTCGGCAATAACCAGCCCGCCGCGTTCGCCGCCTTCAGG
>WJKA01000147.1 GCA_014729375.1 Chitinivibrionales bacterium | reverse complement strand
GCTATACGCGACGACACGACGACCAGCCGTCGCTGCGCTCTGGCCCGGCAGGCACGACAAGGGAAGAGGAAGAACGAGCATACGAGGGTATGTTTGTCCCGATGAAAATCGGGAAGCGCACGTGTGAGGAACTCCAATTCTTACCGAATGTATTATTGACATGTACTTTAAATGATGGTAGAATTTGCACGGTCAGCAGTCTGTACGTTTGTGCAAATGTAATGTGAATTTACCGGTATTGTATGCAAAGAAATACTCGAGTTCTTGTTGTCGATGATGAATTGTCGATGAGGGAAATTATTCAGAGTGCACTGGATAAAGAGGGGTTTCAACTGTCAACTGCCGGGGATGTACCCAATGCCTGCTGCATGGCCGAAAAGGAAGAGTACGACCTGGTACTTACCGACCTGAACATGCCGGGATCTAACGGTATCGAGCTGGTCAGATTTATCAAAGAAAAATCTTTGACAACAAGCATAATCGTAATCACGGCATTCCCCGACAATGAAAAAGTCCGTCAGCTCCAGGAACTTGAAATCGATTCTTTTATAATCAAGCCTTTTTCCCTCAAACAGCTTCGATATTCGGTTTTCGGCGCGCTTGAGAAACGGAAAACGCTCGCCCGAAACAGGGAAATGGGGACGGTTGCTGAGTCGAACAGCGATCTCGGGCTTGTAGGTGTTTCACCATATATCAAAAAACTGCGGACCGAAATTCTTCTCATGGCTGCAGGAGATTTTCCTGTCTGTATACAGGGCGAATCCGGGACCGGCAAAGAAATTATTGCCCATGCAATTCACAACAACAGCGGCCGCCGCAACGAAACCATGATAACAATCAATTGCGGCGCTATTCCGCACCATCTCGAAGAATCCGAATTTTTTGGCTATGTAAAGGGAGCGTTTACCGGCGCGCATTCATCAAAACAGGGGGTCCTGGAAAGCGCAAATGACTCGACAGTTTTTCTGGATGAAATCGGTGAATTGTCCCTGTCTGTTCAGGCAAAACTCCTCAGGGTCCTTGATGTCGGGGAATTTGTCAGAGTGGGTGATGTCAGTCCCCGGAACGTGGATATACGGATCGTAAGCGCAACCAACAGAAATCTTGAAAACATGGTCGATGACGGCGGTTTTCGCAAAGACCTTTTTTATCGACTCAAGGGAGCAGTGATCGGTACGCTGCCACTCGCAAAACATCGTGAAGACATTCCATATCTGGTCAGGCATTTTTTAAATACCTATCACCATGGAAAGCATATAACTCCGGATGCCATGTCGTTTCTTTCCAACTATAAATGGCCGGGAAATATCCGGGAATTGAAACACATGGTTAACCTTATCTGTACCAAAGGGAGAGACCAGAAACGAATAAACAGCAGTACAGTAAAATCGGTCCTCAAGCTTGAAAAAACCACCGGCGGCAACCTGCCTTACGCAGCGGCCAGGACCGAGTTTGAAAAAAAGTATTTTACTACAATGCTCGAAAAACACGAGGGCAATGTCAGCCATGTCGCGCGTGAAGTCGGTATGCATCGCCCGAATCTTATTCGCAAACTAAAAGAACTGGAAATCTCACCCGATAATTTCAGGATTGCCCACGCAGAAGCCCGGTCTGCAAAATCCTGACAGAAATATTGTGTCCTGTATCAAAAAAATACATCTGCAGTCCTCACCTGAAAAAACTTCATATCTTACGCTATACCATTGACATAAGCCATTAAATCCGTTTGCTGGACCGTGTTCCGGCGGGGCATGTATCACCATGAGACAGGTGCACGCGCCTGTTCACGGACTAGTGGTGTTGAAATGATACACCTGCAGTTTTGTTTCGAGAAAATACCGGATCGAAAATGCGCTATTCTGCCTGTGCAGGCCGTTTTCTGGTTCTGGTATGATTGTTGTTAAATAACAGGGTAACTGACAGTTCGAAATATCAGTTATAGGAGTTATGACGGATGATTACACGAGATACGCAGTCCTGCACGCAGCCGCATCCAACTGTGGAGTTTAAGTTAAGAGATGGTAAGCCCGATGAATTGTTGAGCAGGTATATCAAGGATCTTTATTCAGATTCGTTCGCAAAACAGGGGGGGCTAAAAAAAAGACATTTAAATTCGAGGCTGAGCCTTGCGCTGCTCTGTTTAAACCTTGAGCTCATCAATACCGAAAGCTGATATTTACGGAAATCAATTGTACGGCAGGAGAAGAACAGGATGCAGAAAATTCTGCTTGCAGATGATGACAGTTCATGCCGGCAGGCACTGGCAGGATTCCTGAATGAAAATGGTTATGAGGTAGTGACTGTTGCCGATGGAGATTCTGCATGTGCAGAATTGTCGGAAAATCAGTATGATCTTTTCATCGCTGAATTCCATATTCAGGGCAAACCGTGCAGCAGTATTGTTACCGAATTGAAGGAACGCGGCATAGACATCCGTTTAATTATCATGACCGGCGACACCTCAAAAAGTACTGAATTCGGTGCGCGCCGGTTGTCGCCGCTGTTCTTTTTTGTTAAACCGATAAATCTCCCCGATCTCAAGGCAGTTATCGATCGGGCGCTTGAAATGGACAGCTCGAAACAGGGAACTCAGACAACCTGACGGAGTTAGCGTATGGATTGTACGGTACAGGGAAAATATCTGGTTGATGAATTTGCAGAGGATACAGGGATACTTGCCGGACCGTCGTGTAATTCGTTGCCGCCCGGCCAATGTGGCTGCACGATGCGTGCCGGCATTCATGCAATGCGTGTCCGGTACGGTGCTTGTATCGGGTTCCTGAAAAGCGCATTCCACAGCCTGCCCGGCCGCACTAAAGGGACCTGGCAAGGTTTTGCACCAGAATTTCCGGAAGGTGGACTGGAATGAAACAGAATAAAGATGCTATTGAAAAAACACTCAATTCCGTTGCATCTCAATTGCCGTTAATTGACAAGTCTGATCTTACGTCACTGACCGGGATTATGACCCGGATGCAGGAATTATCACAAGAAGAGGAATTGCCCGGTGCATTTATAAGCATGGCCTCGCGCGCGGCCAAACTGTCTGAAAACATTATCATGGATGAAACATCGTTTGATACAGGCTGTTCAAAACTCGGAGAGTGCGTTTCCAAAATGAGCAAGGCTTTGTCCGGTATTCAACCTGATGCAGACGCAAACGGGGCCGGCACATCATCATCACAAAGCAAACAGAAAGCCGGTGAAACAAAAAAGGAAAAAGCCGCGCCGGGAAAGAAAAAGAGGAAAAAGAAAAAAGACGCACAAAAGAACGATACTGAGGAAACGAACAGGGAAGAGGCCGCGAAAAAACTGATGGAATCTTTTGACGAGGAAGACGGGCAGGCGTCTGCCGGTACAGAAGGGCAGGGCCGGGTGCAGAGTGAAGAACCGGAAATGGCGGATGTACCCGATGACATTCAGGAACTGGCCTCAAAGTTTGCAGCACAGCAATTGCCGGTGGTTGAAGATTTTGAGGCATACATCCTGGAGTATGAAAAAGGCTCCACGCAGGCAAAGGGAGCAATAAAAAGAGTGCTTCACACATGGAAAGGCGAGTTCGGCGTACTGAACCTTCAAAACTACTCACAGCTTATTCACGAAGTTGAAGAGGCCCTGGAAACAAATACTTTTACAAGCGATAATCTGTTCAAGCTCAAAGATCTTCTTGCCGCGCGAATCAATGACCTTGCATCAGGCAAAATACCGGATATTTCAGATGAAGATAAACGCTCGGTTTTTGAAAATACCGGCGGCAATGAAGAGTTGCCGGCCCCCAATTCCGAACCACAGAGGGATCAACACGACACAGGTCAATCCACAAACAGCCAGCCTGTAACCACAACCTCTACTCCTGAATCGTTTGCACAGCCTGATCAGACCTGTCCGGCGATTGATCCCTCTCTTATTAAAGATTTTGTGACAGAATCCCGCGACCATATAAACAGCGGGGAATCGCTCCTGCTGGAGCTGGAAAGCAATCCCTCGGACCCTGAGCATTTGAACAGTATTTTCCGTTCCTGTCATACGGTAAAAGGTGTTGCGGGATTTTTAGGGCTCAAGGAAGTCGGTGAGTTGGCGCACAGCATGGAAAATGTAATGGATATGGCACGAAAAGGAAATCTTGTGCTTGAGCCCCCGCATATCGATCTTCTGCTGGAGTCCATGGATTGCCTCAAGGAATTCATTGCAATTGTCGAGAATACCCTGAATGGAGAGGCCTATACGCTTCCGGAATCCTACGGCAGGATAATGAAAAATCTTGCATCACCACGCGATCTTGGCACTGCCGCTGAAATTGAACCGGCATCATCTCCGGAAAAAAAAGTAGGAGAAATCCTCATAGAAAAGGGTGAAGCATCGCAGGAAGAGGTACAGCATGCCCTTGCGGCACAGGAAAAGGGTGACAAGCGGAAAATCGGGGAGATACTTGTAGAGAAAAAAAATACGACTTCGCGGAATGTTGCCGGCGCGCTTGCCAGCCAGAATGCCGCGAGGAAAGCGGTCGTTGAAGAAACGATCCGTGTGCCGGTCGACCGTCTTGACCAGCTTGTCGATGCTATCGGTGAAGCGGTTATTGCGCAATCAATGATCGCCGCCGATCCTGCAGTGCTGAAGACCGGGAGTCAGAAGCTTGAAAGGAAGATCGCCCAGACAGGACTTATCATGCGCCAGGTCCAGGAACTCTCGATGTCTCTGCGGATGATTTCCATAAAGTCAACATTCCAGAAAATGGCGCGACTTGTGCGCGACCTGTCTAAAAAATCAGGCAAAGAAGTCAATTTTATTACTGAAGGTGAAGATACCGAACTTGACAAATCTGTTGTGGAAAATATCGGCGACCCTCTGATACACATGATTCGGAACTCTGTCGATCATGGAATAGAGGATACCAGCGATGATCGCATACGTGCGGGAAAGGAACCTGTCGGAACAGTCAAGCTGAGCGCGTTTCATAAAGCAGGGTGCATTTATATCGAGATTACCGATGACGGCCGCGGACTGGACAAAGATGCAATCATGCAGAAAGCGGTGAAGCAAGGCATCGCACGCGGCGATGAAAAACTTTCAGACCAGGAAATATATCAATTCATTTTCGCACCGGGCTTTTCAACCGCTAAAAAAGTCACCGATGTTTCCGGCCGCGGGGTCGGAATGGATGTGGTCCGGCGGAATATACAGTCGCTGCGCGGCTCAATCGAAATAAAGTCGGAGCAGGGGAACGGTACCACTTTTTCAATCAGGCTGCCCCTTACACTCGCTATTATTGATGGTATGATCGTCCGCCTTAAAGATGAGTCGTATATCGTGCCGACCCTGTCAATTATCGAATCCCTGAAACCCCGGGACAACCAGATCGAATCAGTCCTGAACAAGGGAGAAATGATGAAAGTACGTGGCGAACTCTTGAATTTTGTCAGGCTGGAAAGCGTGTTCGGAACAAACGGCCATACAACCGATCCGGGAGAGGGGATCGCCATTATTGTTGAAAACATGATCGGGAAACGAATTGCAATGCTGGTCGATGAAATTCTCGGGCAGCAACAGGTGGTGATAAAAAGCCTCGGACAGGGACTCGGCAACCATCCGGGAGTGGCCGGCGGTGCAATCATGAGCGACGGTAATGTCTCGCTGATCCTGGATATAGGCGCAATCGTGAAAATGGCAAGCGGGGAAAAGCAATAAGGAGACACGCGACCGGTGAAGAAAAAAAATGCTGCAATCCGCTATGAAAACGAACTGGTCCCGGTATTTGATTTGAGGAAACGGGTTTCCGAATCAATCTGCCGGATTGTTGTCGTGGAATTGGCCGGCACAGGTGTTTCTTTTACCTGTGGACTGCTCTTTTCTAAATCGGACGATATCGTCCAGAGAGAATGATACTGTGTATCTGCTTTTCTTTGTGTTCCGATTTCATGCCGCGCCGGCGTATGCAGCCGTAGCCAGGGAATGAGTGTGCAAATCCTGATTGCGGCATAAAGGCGGGCACATTTCGGTTTTTGGGTTTCGAAATTTTAAATTTATCTCAGGAGGTGTGCTAATGTCTCAACAATCAGCAGTCGATACTGCGGCCGAAGTATCGCACATCGGACAGAAACTGGCCGGTAAGTATTTAACATTCAAACTGGGTAATGAGGAGTATGGCCTTGAGATACTCAAGGTACAGGAGATTATCCAGATGCAGAAAATTACCCGCGTGCCAAAAGCGCCGGATTTTGTGCGCGGTGTGATTAACCTGCGCGGCAAAGTGATCCCGGTTATCGAGTTGAGAACAAAGTTTTTCATGGAGCCGAATGAAGACACCGACAAAACATGTATCATTGTCGTGCAGGTTATTTCCAAGGGGAACCCGGTTACCATGGGGATTATTATCGATGAAGTCAAGGAGGTCCTTGATAT
>WJKA01000146.1 GCA_014729375.1 Chitinivibrionales bacterium | reverse complement strand
GCTCTATTCGGAGACGGAACACGGGCAGTACAAAAAAATCAACGACCCTGATTTTCTCACCGGTATATATGCCCACGCGGGGCCGTCACAGATGGGCTATTACAAGGTACAGGCACAGGATTACTGGGGACGGGTCTCAGATTCCACTGTTGATGTATCCCGGGAGTTTAAATATCTGCGGCACAAACCGTTTCAAAAGCAGACAATAAAATCGCTGTCGCTTATTTCCGGAAAACGCGGGGCCCTCAGGCTTCCGAAAAGTGTCCCGGGATATACGGTTTATGACCTGCGCGGCAGGAAGGTTGCTGTGTATTTACGCAGGGAGTCCGGCAGAGCAGGGTTCGTGAATATGAAACAGCCCGGCGCGGCGGAGGGTGTGCGGATTATTCGCTTTACCTGGGATAATTCCCGAAAATGATAGCTGTCGATATTTTGAAAACTGAACGGGGCAGATGCTATTTTCTGGTGTGATAAGGAGGTTTATTATGAAAGATTTTCCGGTAAAGAACAGGTCAGGAATGATTTCGGCGTTTTTCTTCTGCATGATTGTATTACGGTCGGCTTCCGGACAGGTGACTGTCCAGCTATGGCAGCCTGAAGAGTGCAAGCCGCGGGGCAATTCACCGTTTACAGTTACCTGGGAGTTCAAAGTACTCGGCATTGCCGAAACCGATACTCCCTATTTCTATATCGATTTTTTTATCGATGATGAGGTTGATTTGATGACCACCGATACAATATTTGATACAACCTTTGTCAACGAAACAGGGGTAACCGAGGAAATTAACTTTTATATGTGGTGTCAGATCAATGGCGAAGGCGCCTATCTTTCACCAATCGGGCTCAGCGAGTCATGCTGGTTTATCGTTGTCGATCCGCCGTCATCAATAAAATATTCAGTCAACCAGCAGTTGAATACTGCTGAATTGTCCGGATTGCCGCTTACTGCATATAACCTTGCAGGGAGAAAGCTCTTTGCAGTGCAGTCTGGCGAGAATCTCCCGGACCTTCACAGCAGCGGTTATTTCCTGTTCAGCCCTGAAAACAAAAAGAGCGGCATCGTCAGTACGGTCCCTTCTTGTGAAGTCAGGTAGCAAACAGGAGGGTACTTCTGTTGCGCCCGCCCGCGGCGGGATTGTATCGAATAATGGGTAGTGTGTGGTCCGCGGCAACGGGAGTGTCGTGAGCAATGCTGCAACCTCAGGTGTTAATAATCTCGCCGGGCAAATGGGTCATGCCGGTTATTTTTTTCAGTATCGCGCTTCCAACAGGCGGGCAGCCCGGGACAAATAATCCTTTTTCTTTATGTGCTCTGGTGCAGTTGCCGATACAGAGGCACTTTTCAGACACATTCTCATGGCCTTTCCCGATTACGATATTTAAAACATCATTGGGCGAAAAATAGTCAAAGATAATATTTCCATAGCGTTTTAAAAAAAGCAGGACCGTTGATTGGCACGCACTGCACGAATTCCTGTCGTGGATTTCGATATTGGGATACTTGACCGAGACAATGTCGGGGGTATCGGCGAATGGTGATATGAACGTTTCCCAGTTGCCGGGTGAAATTGTAATAGTGCTCAAGTCAATTGAGCCGTAATTGCGTTCGGCCGCAATGCGGAGGTGGGGTATTTTTTCGGCAGATGTGCCCATAATCCGGCACGCAACAGCGTCTGCGGCAAAACCATCAGTACCGGCCAGCACACAATCGAGTTTTTTCGGCTCGCCCGCACTCGGCCCGAGTCCTTCCATACCCACAGTACCATCAATGATTGCAAGGTCGGGATGAAGAATCGATGCCATATCGGCGATAGCCACATTCAAAGGCTTATCGTCAATTCCAGGAATGTCATCGAGCATGTGAAGCTCAACTTTGCTTCGTCGCCACAGACATCCTTTCATATTTTTTATTGACAGGGTAACGCCGGTGTGCATATGCATTTTCATGACCGGGATAGACACGATAAAATCAAAATCAAAAAAATCAGCGCATACTTTGATTTTCCGGATTGCTTTACCTTCAGGGATTTCCCTTTCAACAGGTGGCCTGATGTCCAGATCGATCATGCGACAGTTTCGTTTTCTGCAGACTTCGGCAATACCGCACGCCTCAAAAGCATCAAACGCCTTGACTCCCGTAATCGGGCTTTCACCCACAGCGACATCGGCGCCTGCTTCTCTGAATGAATCGATTGCCGCGGCGACTACCTGTGGATTGGTTACTATACCTGACTCCGGCCTATCGATCCGTCCGGCATTGGGCTTGAGAAGAACTCTTTTGTTTTTTGCCGGCCGCAGGTCAATTTTTGAAAGGACCCCGAGGGTGTTTTTGTAGGGCCCGTTTC
Organism: Chitinivibrionales bacterium; assembly: GCA_014729375.1. Lineage (GTDB taxonomy): Bacteria > Fibrobacterota > Chitinivibrionia > Chitinivibrionales > WJKA01 > WJKA01. Next base: position 3,584 of record WJKA01000146.1, on the reverse strand, counting down.
CTTGTGAGACAAAAACTGAGGGATTTGAACTGTTAAACCCGGAAAAACCATCATCCATTACACTACCTTGCTCTGTTGGGTATTTATACTGCTATTCATAAACAAAATAGTTTATCAGACAATCGTCTTGTTTAATACGCAACTATTCACATTAGTGCACTTGTTCCGGGTTGTATTTCATTAACCGTACGTTCGTGCTCGCTCTTCCCCGGCATGCGCTCGTATGCTCGTGAGTTCGTTCTTCCCGGTCGCAGCCACCAGACTCCTGATTGTATATTTATTGTCTGTAAAACCAATACCAGACATATCACGTACTATCATGCTTCACCCGAACACAGAACGAATGCGCGCCGATATTGTCAAGGGCATTATCTTTCGATATTGCATGGCGGGAATCGGCATTGTGGTGTTCTCGCTCTTTCACGAAAAACTTCCGTTTCCCTATCCTCATCTTGTTTCAATCAGCTTTGCAGCATGTGGATATAACACGATTATACTGCTGTTTTATTTTTTCAAGACCGGTGTTGCGGAAGTCTACAGCCTTCAGCTGTATCTTGATATAGCCTTTTTCCCGGTGGTACTTTACTTTTCCGGGGGATTTATCAGCCCGTTTATTCCACTGTATGTTGTGATGGTCCTTTTTTCCGGGGTTGTATTCAGCAGCTTTAAAAAATCGAGTATTTATATATTCCTTTTTGCTTTAGGAACGTACTGCGCAATATCACTGGGCAAAAAATTCGGGTTCCTTCCCTGCTATGTCGATTTTGCCTGTGGACTGATGAAGAATGATTTTCTGTTTTTGCTGGTATTTTCGTGCAACGTAGCGATACTGTTTTTTGGTCATGTGCTGATTACTCATTTCCAGAAAAACCTTCACGGCATGCTTCATGAATCGCTTGAAGATGCCCGGATTGTTGAACAACAGTTTCATCAGGCGCAGAAAATGGAGGCGATCGGTGAACTGGCCGGAGGGGTGGCCCACGATTTCAACAACCTGCTTTTCGGGATCAAGGGTTATGCGCTGCTTCTTAAGAAAAAATTTAAAAACAACCCGCAGATGCTTCATTATGTAAAGGAAATTATCACGGCCACAAACAGGTCCGGTGATTTGACCAAACACCTGCTTTCTTTTGCCCGGAAAGGGAAATACCGGTCGGAGCCGGTGGATATGCATCAGATTGTCGGCGAAGTAGCAACCATGTTGCAGCATACGATTGACAAGAGGATCAGTATCACGCAGCACCTCGACGCATCGCCGCCGGTAACAATCGGTGATCCCTCACAGCTCCAGAACATGGTGCTGAATATAGCGCTCAACGCGCGTGATGCCATGCCTGACGGCGGTGTTCTGGTATTTAAAACAAAGATCACCCGCCGCGGGACGACTATTATGGAAAAAATCGGTGTTGAGAAAATGTTTTCGATTAATCCCGGAAGTTATCTCTGCCTGAGCATCGTTGATACCGGTGTTGGAATTCCGCCCGAAATGATGGCAAATATTTTCGAGCCGTTTTATACCACCAAGAAGAAAGGAAAAGGCACCGGGCTGGGCCTGTCCGCTGTTTATGGTTGCGTCAAGAGCCATCACGGGTATATCGATATCGACAGCAAGCAGGGCAAAGGGACCACGTTCAAAGTGTATCTTCCCTCAACAGATTCTTCAGTGCAGAAAGACAAGACCGGGACATTTGTGCTTTCTCCCCGCGCGCGGCAGGCGCATATCCTTGTTGTGGATGATGAAGCTTCGGTGCGGGAGCCTTTGCAGGAGTATCTGCAAGAGCTTGGACTAGCGGTAACAGCGATCGGTGACAGTATTGAGGCCCTGCAATATTACAGAGAATATTATGCTACGGTCAGCCTTGTGGTACTGGACATGATTATGCCGGTGATGAGCGGGCATGAACTTTTCAGAAAGATGAAAAAAATCAATCCGCATATCAATGCGCTCGGATTTACCGGATACAGTCTTGAAGACGAGGCCCGGGGGCTTATCGATGAAGGCATACTGGATATCCTCCAGAAACCACTGTCACCAGATAAGATGGCCAGAAGAATAGACCAGATTATCAAGGAAATACAGGGCTGATGATTTTGCCGTATTGAGGGCAACAGCGTTCTATTCCGGATAGTCGCAAAAGAACAATAAAAACCAATTCTCTCTGCACGGGCATCCAGTAGTTATTTATATTTAAGACACCTCTGAAAATTTATTTCCTGCTGCGATCGGCTGTGATTTTTTGCGCATCAGTCCACCCATGCGCTTTGTCACGGCGGATTCGCTTTATTCGTGGACCTTGCGCAGCCGGTTTTTGCCTGGTCGCAAAAGAAAAGTGGATTATTGGAGGTGCCTTTAATTATGTGGCCAGAAGATGTTTACATAAGGGGATAGCACCAATTATGGCGGGAAATCTTGAAATAAAACCGGAAAATTATATTGGCCGCGAGCTGGGGACGGTTACTATCCTCAAGCTGATTGGCAAGGGTGCATCGGGGGGCGTATTTCTCGGATTTCAGCGTACGCTGAAACGACAGGTCGCGGTTAAAGTCATGCCAAAGTCCGACAAGACAAGCGAGGCCTCGCGTGAGCTGTTCCGCCAGGAAGCTGAAATGGTTGCGGTTCTGAGCCATCCGAACATTATCCCCATTTTCGAGATGGGAGAAGCCGATGACTGCTATTATCAGGTAATACAGGTTGTAAAGGGAAAAGACCTTGACACCATGATCAAAAACCGTCTTAAGAATCCTGTGCCGAACAAAAGAACTGTCCCGCTTGCCGAGTTGGTTCCACTTTTCCTGCAGGTCCTTGATGGTCTGGGATATGCGCATGCCGAAGGCGTTGTGCACCAGGATATCAAGCCGGCGAATATTCTCATTGAGGAACGCACGAAACGGCCGCTTATTGCGGATTTTGGCATCGCGCGTACGCGACAGTCTGAAATCAGGCAGGAAGGAATTATTGTCGGAAGTCCGCTGTTTATGGCCCCGGAGCAGGTTGAGCGGCGGGACACTGACCACCGTGCCGATATATATTCAATGGGCGTGGTGCTCTTTCAGGCAGCGGTCGGCAGGCTTCCGCTCACCGAAAGAAATCCGATGGATTTGCTGATTAAGAAAATCGAAGCCCCGGATTCTATTTTTGCAAAGCGACCCTCTGAAGTGCATCCCGCGGTTAACCGGGACCTGGAAAATATCATCCTCAAAGCAACAGCGGCCTCTGCAGACAAGCGCTATTCATCGTGTGATGAATTCAGGGAGGATGTACAGAATTACCGGCGCGCATTTTTATAAAGCGTTTTCAGCCAAAATATCGCACGATCTATTAAGAATCACGCTATGCAACAAAACAAACCATCACCAGAGTCACATCTTGATCAGCGGCAGGCTGATCTGATTGTCAGGAACCTGTGGGTGGCATTCAATAATTTTGTTTTGTATGGCGAGAATCACCCGCTTACCCGCAAGGCCGGAGAGAATTTTTTCGCGCATCTGGAACAGACCCTGCGAAATAGTACTCCTGTGACAATCCATCTTGAGCACGATGCACTTGTTTGTGAAGAATGGAAAGTTTCGGAACGGTCCTATGG
>WJKA01000145.1 GCA_014729375.1 Chitinivibrionales bacterium | reverse complement strand
TTCGGCACGCCGACTGCTGCTTCCGGAAACACACCGGACAATAATTTCTTCTTCAGTATCGGCGGTCGACAGGCGGGATATCCATTCACTGAGCATGCGACTGTCTTGCAATTTAACAAATACATGGTATTCTGTATCACTTGCTATCAACTCATAGGTAACGATATACGACAGAAACGCAACCGCAAGCGCCAGAATAAGCACGCTTATTGACGACCGTTTCAATCGGTAATACATGCCTTCAATGCTGTGTTTGAAGCAGCGGATTGGACCAAGATGTACCTGGTCTTCAACAACAATCGGCTTCATTATCCCACTACCTCGCGTTTCCCGCTTGTATAATTGCCGGATGATTCGTTATATCCAACGAGCACGAGCATACCTCTCCTCATTAGTTGCCTGACAAATTCCATCACACTTAACCGCGCCTCATGGAAAGAAAGAAAATGGCGTACAGCAAATTTGTCAATAATTTGTTCCATCGTATGCATGCCGTCACACGCTTCCCACACCTCCTGGCCGGGTGTATCCAGCGAAATTCTTCTGTATCGTGAAAAGGGGAACAGCCATGAGACCGGTGGATTCATGTACCATCGTTTCCGCATCGGTACCCGGACAATCATCGAGCCGTTTTTGTGCACTTGTTCGGCAGCACTGTTACGTGTCGGGACCGCATCAAGAATCTGCGGAATTGAAACAGGTGTATCGGGATTAATCTTTGTTGTTACACTCATACATTCCTCAATTGCAGCATCGTACCACCACGTTTTTAAAATCTGCGGGCCTGGATATGAACGAAGAAGCGGTGATATGAAAAAATGTTTCTTTTGAATCGCAGAACCAGGTGCATTCCCGTGTCACTTTCCGCTTTCCTTTCAGCCACCGCGGCCGGAAAAACCGTTCTTTCGCTCGCGCGCATGCTGCATGGTGCCCATTGTGCGTTCCCCGATATACCGATGTATTCCCTGCTGTTTTTCCGGCAAGGTATTCCTCGACCGAGCCGCAATAATAATACGGGGCCATTGCCCGGCGCCGTATTGTCAGTGAGCAGTTGTTTTGTTCATATACAAATTTCGTTGCGCCGGGAAACACTTCGGCTTTCCGTATTTTCCATATCGCGGGAATATCCATATCCAGCCCGAATGCACGCCAGTGCATAATCGAAGCCCCGGGATTCTGTGATGAATAGCTTGTCAGCACGTTCTCTTCGATGGTTTTCTCGCGCCCGTTCGGCCACGAGAAGACACAATCCAGCCATCGTTTACATCGCGGATCATATAATCCGGCCCGGGTAATAATTGTTGCATCATTTCTGCGCGTATAAACACGCCATCCTCCGATACGATACACATCGCTTATTGTGCACGATTGATCTTCCTCTTTGTCACGGGCCCGGAAATCGCCGACAATTCTTGTTTCAGCGGGGCGTTTTTCGCAGGCTGTCCACGCAAACTGGAGCCGTTGAAAACGCCGGTCGATAAAAATAAGCCTTCCCTTCGACAATCCGGTGGAATGCCGCACAATCTCCCAGTCGTCCGGAACCTCAAGCTCCATACCGAGCCACTGTATTTTTTCTCTGGTACTCATAGCGGAAAAATATCATAGGTTTTTGGTATCATGCCGGTGGTAAAAAAATAAACAGCTCCGACTATTGTCCAGAAAATCATAACCGAAACTTCGCCGGCGATAATCCCGACCATGAATGGCTTGACTGCCCGGTACCCCTTGACACCAGCCAATTTTACCACTGCGCTTTTTATCGCCCATCCAATCAAAAACGAAAATGCCATCCTGCATCCGGGCATGGTCCCCCATACGAGAAACGCGACCGGATGAAGCGGCCACCAGGAAAAACGGAGCCGGCCGAGACTGCACACAATAACAAGAACAAGCCCGGCAACCCCCCAGCCGAGAAAATTCACATTCGGGTTCATGTGCAGGAAACGCTCAAAACCGGACATGGTAACCGATTCAGAAAGCTCGTTGTAGGCGGAAAGCTCGGAAAGATGATGCGTCAGATATTTGAACGGATATTTCGGTACGCCGTTGAGCGCCCAGTAGTCCTGCGTGTCAAGACCATTGGTGTATTGCATTTTAAGTGATGTAAAGAGGGCGATGCCAAATCCTGCACAAAGTACAATGCCGGTAAGGACAATTGCTCTCTGGGAGACATATTTTTTGACGCGGGATGAAGTCATTTCGAGTCCGTTTGCCAGAAAAGGCATGAACGTTTCCCGTGGGTCCATGGTAAACATGGCCGCAGCAAGAGCCATCAGGATATATGCCGTAGGCCCGATTGCTCCCATACCAAAAACAGCCATCAGTACACCGACAACGCCCCAGTTCGGTTGAATAAAGAAAGCGCCCGTTTCAACATTAATCCGTGTCATGACAAAAAACATCAGTAAGGTAATGATTATCATAAGTGAACTCAGAACCGGGTCGAGTCCTACGGTGCGCAGAAGCAGGACCATGGCAACCAGCAGGGGGAACAGGACACGACCGGCCCACATCGCCGAGGCCGGAGTATCGGGATTCCGCCTCAATCCTATTGTCGATGACAAGACATTCATATAATATCGCCGGCCGATAAAACACGTCCACAGCGCAACTCCTGCATAGGAACCGAATCGCAGCATTCCTGTATTTGACGGATCCAGACTTACATTGAACGGCATCATTATGCCGCGAGTTATCATAAAGGTAAAGAGCATGAGAAAAAGATAGTTCGCTATTCCTATGCTGAAAGAAACCTCAAGACTGAGGAAAAAAGCAAAAGCGATAACGGTTGGATATATGTACGGATATGTTATCAGTGCAAAAGTGTAATCGAACTTCCTTGCATTTGGAATAATCTGCTCAAGACCTTTAAACTGAAGTGCTCTGGGAATTTCAATAAATGTCAGGTTCCAGACATACGCTCCATTGACTAGATGATAAGCAAAAACTATAATGAATCCCGCCCAGAACACCTGCGATCGGAGAACAAGGGGACGGTGATGCAATTCATCAGTCGCGGTAAATTCCCGTGCGAACCGGACGATAGGGTACGGGAGAAGCTCCCGTTTCCACTGGGGATGTACAATAACAACCAGGCAAAGGGAAGCCAGTGCAAGAAGAATTCCCAGTCCGCCCCAGAGAAAAATTGAGGGCCACCATGTTTTCCAGGGAATAGAAGTATCCCCGCTTTTCCCGGCACCGTGAGTCAGTCGCTGAAGGGCCGGGTGAAGCAGATCCCCATTTGCAAGAAGAACCCCTTCGCCTTCCGGCGCAGGAACAATGTATTCCGGCAATGCCTTCTCAAGGACACGTCGGCTGAACCACCGACCATCCCTTTGTGCCGAAGTATCTGAAAGTTCCGGAATTTTCATGAGAGCCGGGTCCGCCGGGGATGATTGCACGGCAATTTTCATAAAAAGAGATTTCTGATCAAGAAGACTGTTAAGTGCTTTTTGTACTGCACGTCGTTCTGCAGATTGGATTCTTCCACGCAGGGCCGCGTTGTGTATAACCTTCTGTATATTATCAGGAAATGCTTTTCTCAGTACATAAAGCGGGCCATCACCGCTCGATTCAAGGTCGCGAATAAAAGCATCCCAGTTCCGTATATGTCCCTCTCCCAGTTCCGGAGAAACGCCGGGCACATACGACATAGCATTCGCGGCTTTCCATGCTGTGTTAGACTGATACATGGTTTGCGGCTGAGAAATAACCGGTGCAAAATAGCGGAAAAAACCCGATCCCGGCCAGCCACACACCACCAGGCCGAATGCAATTATTACTACTGTTTCACGCGAAGAAAGAGCTGCACCGGATTTTATTGCGCAAAGCAGCGGATTGATACAAAGCACGATCACAGTAAGACCGCCAAATACAATTACCGGAAAATGGTTGCCGATAAGGTATGTCTGGCGAATTACATGATCATTGAAATAGGTTATTATGGAAATGCCGCAGGCAAAAAGGAAACCAAGAATAATAGCCCTCAAAGTCACGCTGGTGCTCGCATCCTTTGCTTCGATTAATAGATGCCCGGAAACGGACGTATGCCCGCTCTGCAATCCTCGCTTCAGGTTTTCATGAAGGCAATAGAAGAAAATGCACACTACTAACGCATCAACCCACGCCTTAAGCGCTTAGGTTGCCGTGTGTTTCTGCGATGCTATAAATATAAATTATGTTTGACAAGGATATTGTTGCACACCGGCTTTCTGTTTCTTATATTAAAAGGTATCCTTATTGCTCAGTACATAAACGAAAATTCGCTTCGATAACTCAATACAATTTTCTGATACATTGCAGCATACGCTGGACCTGCAAGGAGATGCAATGAAGAGTGAACACCAGCCCCCGCACGAAACCGTCGATACCCTTCGCAAGCGAATCAGCCGGCTTGAGCAGGAAACCAGAAATTATGCCGGCCTGAAAGATGACCTCATCCGAGCGGAACAGAAATATGAAACCCTTGTCCAGACCATACCGGACATCGTTTATGTAATCGATAAAGACGGTTACTTTACTTTCCTGAACAGTGCAATACGCCGGATAGGCTTTGAGCCGGATTCGCTTCTGGGCAGGCATTTCAGCAGCTTGCTGCACCCGAACGATGCAGATTTGGTGAGCCGCAGTGCTGTTTTACCCAAATTCAAAGGGAAAATTACCGGCGAGGATAAAGCGCCGAAGCTTTTTGATGAACGTCGCACTGGAGAACGAAGAACAAAAAATCTTGAGGTGCGGGTACTTACCAATAATATTCAGGGGCTTGAAACCGATGAGCTTGTTGTCTGCAGTCTGGTCAGCTCATCAGGATACTATGCAACCGGTAACGACGGCGGAAAAAAAGAATTTATGGGTACGATAGGCTCGCTCAGGGACATCAGCCACCGGAAACGCACCGAACGTGCATTAAAGGAGAGCGAACGGCGTTTTCGTGAAACCGCCGACCTGCTGCCCACGGTAATCTGCGAATTCGATCTCGGCAGAAAACTTACCTATGTTAATAAACTCGGTTTTGAGCTAATGGGATATACGGAAGAGGATTTTCAGCGGGGAATTACATTGTATGATGTTATTCATTCGGAAGACCACGGCCGGGCGGAAAATTATTTCAACAGGGTTATTAATGGAAAAAGCTTTGAAGCAGCGGAATACCGCGTGCTCAATAAGGAAGGTTCTGAACTGACAATGCTGATTAATTCCTCTCCCATGAAACGGCGCAACCGGGTTATCGGAATCAGAATCGGCGCAATAAATGTTACCGATAAAAAAGAAATGGAAAAAGAGCTTCAGAAAGCCCAGATTCTCGAATCACTGGGTATTCTGGCGGGAGGCATCGGCCATGATTTCAATAATATCCTCACCGGTATATACGGCAATGTGCAGCTTGCGCAGAAAAAGCTTGCTAAAGGAGACAATATTGAAGGCTTTCTCGAGAGTATCGAAAAAGCAACCGACCGGGCTGTCTCCCTTTCAAAGCAGCTTTTGACATTCAGTAAAGGCGGAGAACCGATAAAAAAAGTAACTCCGATCACCGACCTTCTCAAGGAAACTGCAGAGTTCGGATTACACGGCTCGAATGTCGGGTGCGAATTTCAGATCGCCGATGATTTATGGTCGTGCAACATAGACACCAGCCAGGTCGGACAGGTACTCAATAACCTGGTAATCAATGCAGGACAGGCTATGCCGGAAGGGGGAACAATAGTAATCGGAGCGGCAAATATTCATATCGGGGCCGATTCACGCCTGCCGCTTCAGGAGGGTCCCTATGTAAAAATCTGGGTGCAGGACCACGGAATCGGTATAAGAAAAGAAAACATCGGGAAAATATTCGATCCGTATTTCACGACCAAACAAAAAGGAAGCGGTCTCGGTCTTGCCGTTTCTTATTCGGTTATTTCCAAACACGGAGGTTTGATAACAGCGGAGTCATCGCTCGGAAGCGGTACCACTTTTTATACATATATCCCTGCCGTACATGAAACAGAGAAATCCCCCGACAGGACGGAAGAGGCCAGAGTTGAAGGAAAAGGGAACGTGTTGCTCATGGATGATGATGAAATTGTCAAGATTGTCGGTAAAGAAATTCTGACCGATATCGGCTATGCGGTTACCACGGCTGAAAACGGCGAGGAGGCGGTGCAATTATACAGAAATGCAATGGACTCAGGTGCTCCCTTTGACATTGTTATTCTCGACTTGACAATCCCAGGCGGCATGGGGGGACAGGAGACTATCAAAAAGCTTCACTCCATCGACCCGGATGTAACTGCTATCGTCTCGAGCGGCTATTCCGACGACCCGGTGATGGCGCACCCGCAGGAGTATGGATTCAAAGGAGTGGTATCCAAGCCGTATAACATCGACGACCTTACTTCGATTATGAACCGCTTAATGAAAAGCAAACGTGCGTCCTGATCTGTTTCTATCGCGCGTGACCCGCCGGAGCGGAATCTGGTGCACCCCGTCAATATAACACCGGAATTTTTTAGAACTTAACACCTTGAATTTACTAAAGTTATTAAAAAGCACCTTTAATTTTTCTTCTGAATCTGGTATAATTATACTGCTTGCTACAATGCACTGATAACGGAAGTTTTGCCGGTTCGGCACAGAGGCAAAAAGGCGGTTTGGCACAAAGGAATTACCTTTTCATAAAGCTTCTTGACAATTGCCATTGACAAAGGGATACCGTTATGAAGATTTTAGTTGTTGACGATTGCTTATCGCTGCAGGCAATAATGGAGGATATGTTGCAGTATCTTGATTATACAGACATTCATTTTGCCGACTCTGCAGAAGAAGCGCTTGAAAAAGTACCGGTTTTGCTTCCGGATTGTATCCTCCTTGACTGGCATATGCCCGGCATGAGCGGACTTGACTTACTTAAGCAATTGAAAAAAGACGTATCAACAAAAGATATCCCGATTATCATGTTGACTGCCGAATCATCTATGGAAAATGTAAAAAAGGCCGTCGAGGACGGCGCCGAAGGCTATATTCTCAAACCGATCAATGAAGTGCTTCTGCGGGCCCGCCTGAAAGATGTTGAAAAAGAGCATTTGCTGGGATTGAAGAAATAAATCCTGCAGATATCATTTCACGACAATAGGTTGTCCAAATGCAGATGCCCCATTCGGGAGAAACAATATCCCCCCGCGTTTTTTTTGCTCCAACCCAGAAGTATTCAGATATTCTCCCCGGAGTGTATAGACATTTCTGTTTTTTCCGCTGTTACGAGTCGTGTTTATAAAGCGGACCTGCAAAGCCGGCTTATCAATACTC
>WJKA01000144.1 GCA_014729375.1 Chitinivibrionales bacterium | reverse complement strand
CTACTCAATATCCTGGAGCTCTTCCTGGAGTTTCTGGATTTCTTCATCGAGCTCCTGTGCCTTTTCCCGCTCCTTTTTAATGGCCCGGTCATCAGTACCCATCAGGCTTATCACTTTTGCAAGTGCATATTCGGCATCCATCAGGATCTGGTCTTTCCGGCGAAGGAATTTTTTGTGTGATTTGGCAAGAAGCGTGTATTCGAAAAAGTCTTCATTGGCCCGTGCAAACTCATCATACTCAGCCTTCAGCTCCGTGCGCTCCTCAAGGGTCTGGTTGGTCGGCCGCCGAAGTGCATTCTTCTTGATCTCCTCACCTGTCGGACGGAACGACTCTACCGTGTTGTCAAATTTTGTTTTGCGCCGGTCAAGGTCCGATTCCGTGATATAATCCTCGCTGCACAGCTCCATGCATTTCTCAAGATCGGACCGCGCCGCAGAATACCGCTTCTGCAGCATTCCAGCATAGCCACGGAGCAAATAGGCCTCCGGGATCAGCGGCGACTCAGGATACCGGCTGATCAGATGGTTCAACGTTTGAGCGCACGGACCAGGCTGGTTGACCTTGATCCACGACCACGCCATACCGATCAGCGCTTCATCTGCATACGGAGAACCCTCGCTCACCCGCTTGTACGACTCTACCGCTTTCCGGAGCTCGACATCCTCAAAGTACAGATGACCAAGTTTCGTGTTCGCCGCATCAATCAACAGAAGCTTCCCGGATTCAAGCGACGTGTCTTCTACTACGCTTCTCAGGTTCCCGATCGCAGCCTGCGTCTTCTTGTTCTCAATGTTGATTATCGCAAGCGTGTACTGAGCATACAAATAGGACGGATCACCCGGCTGAAGCTTGGCAAAAAGCTCCTCGGCAGCATGATAGTTCTTCCGGGCAAAATGGACCTCGCCCGCAAGATAGTCCGCATCACTCCGGATATCACTCTCAGGGTACAGATTCACGATAAACGCATGCTGCTTCAACGCATCATCGTATTTCTCCTCACGGTAATCGATATGCATCAACCCATACAGATACTTCGCACGCATCTCAGACGTCGTGTATTGCTCAAGCGCATCTTCATACACCTCGCGGGCAATGTCGTGCATATACAGAAACCGGTAGCAGTTACCCATGTAAAACGAGGCCTTGTCATTCAAATGAAAATTCGGAAACAGCGTAATCACTTTACCGAACGCATATGAGGCAAGCCAGTATTTCCCCGCTACATACAGACGCATCGCTTCGTTATACGCATTCATCGGTGCAAGAATCAGCTTGTCGTACAGCCGTTTGCTCTCCCGCTGCTCACGCGTCGGGCCAACATCAAAAACAAACTTGCTCATGAACGTAAAACCGCGCTCATCCTTGTCAAGAAGTATCTCTTCGATAAAACCGTACCCGAAATGCATGTCCACCGCCATGTAATTGATCATCTCAGGAAGTGGAAACATCAAATTCGCATTCAGACCAACATACGGTATGTTGTTGTTGTTCCATCCTGCTTTAAGCCACAACTGCGGAATAAACTGCCACTTGAGATGACCGCTCAACCGGAGCTGCTTCTTTAACGCATTAAGACTCTTTTTGTCGACATCATAGCTGTTGGTCGCCGTGTCGATATCGAAAAACTCCGCACTGTCGATCAGCCCCTGCCAGATATCGGAAAATGCATTGTCAATTACCGTCTCGACATTACCAACAAGCTTGTCGTTGAAAACCGAATAGCGGATTCCCGCACGAAGACGGGTCGTGACCTTGCTCTTGATTATGTCACCACCGCTTTTCCACTCGACCTGCGACGGAAGAATATCCTGAAAATTGAGGCTGAAACCAAGGTCGCCGAACCGGTAATGATCAAGCGGGTTCAAATATACGCCAAAGTCAAGTCCCGGGTAATTACTCACCGAGGTTTCACCAAACTGGTTCTGCAACCGGAATTTGACATTACCACCCAGCATCAGCCACGGCAGAAGCCGCACTCCGTAATTACCAACAATCCAACTGTCGGAAAAACGCGTCCCCGCATCAGGATCATCAACGATATTCCAACTGTCCGGGTCGATCTTCTTGGGGTCGATGCTGGTCCCTGCATTAATGATAGTAAAACCCGCAGTCTGGTTCCGCCGGATCGGGATCTGAAGTGCAAGCTGCTGGTAGCCCCAGTGACCGAGCGACCACCGGTAAAAACCCGCATCAAAATGGACCTGGTTTACCCGGTACAAAAGCGCCGGGTTGACAAGGGCAGAGGAGTAGTCGCCGAGGTCCTGGTAAAAATCCGCCTGAAAATACGGCGCATCATACCCCCCGCTTCCCTCGTACGAATAAAGCTTAAAAACGGTAAAGGGGAGGAAGCAAAGCACAAGGAAGATTACACGTTTCCGGTTACCCCGACACCTGCATGATTTTGCTGAATTCACAACACACCACCTTCGTTACGTGGAAAATCCCATTCACAAAAAAGAAAGGGTACCATTATCTTGAGTTATCAAATGGGACCGGTTTCACCAGGGAATGCTCCTTGTTAACGGACAAATAGATTCCCCGGGAAAGCCGTGAACATACATCTTTATATGAACTGTTGCTGATTTTTGATATTTTTCTTCCTGAAATGTCATAGAGTATAAAATTATCCTGCAAAGCCGCGGTTGCGGATTTCATGGTGAAGGTTTCCCGTGCCGGCACTGCCGGACACTGGTATTCCGATCCCTGCCCGGCCATGAAATTGTCGCATGCAATGGTTAAATCGCCGCCGGCAAAAAAACCGGCGGAAATCGGTTGAAATGAAGCGTCAACCGCAAGTGAATCGATTATCGTTCCATTGACGATAAAGTGATAAAAATTATCTCCAGTCCTGATTTCAAGCGAATCAGCGGTGCCGTTGATATCCGATTGCGGCGGGTATGTAGTAATCTGACCTTCAGGAGTCATCTTGGCGTAGCGGCGATTTGCGTTGATCAGAAACCCCATAATATTATACACGGTACTGAGACCTGTTGTGGGAAGCTGGGTGACCGAAATTGTTCCGAGTGTAATGCCGTACAGGCTGTCCTGAGAGCCGGCAGTGTGTGAAACGGTTGCCTTTACGGATGCATTTTCGAATCCGCCGTTTACCCATACATTGGTCCCTTTTCCGGTCGACGGTATTGCGATCTGCATTGTACCTGCAGCGGCCGTTGCCTCGCCGTCGGCAATATTCGTATACCACCCGGTGAGGTCGCCGTCGTCAAAATCATCACTGAAACAGGCAATCGGTGGTGTCGATACGGGAACATCGCTGATCGTTGCATCATCATATTCCGCATTGATACCGCCGGGGACTAGGAGCGCGATATCGCCGCTGCAGCCGGCAGTGTCTTCAATCGTGGCGCAAAAGTGGTCGTTGATATAGATGCTGATCGAGTCATTGTATTTGCTGACTGTAATTTTATTGGTTACTGCGTGAATGTGTGAGTTGGGCGCTGCATAGAGCAGTCTTCCGGTTTGCATGACCGCTACGCTGAATTGCTGTGAACTGTTTACGACTGCATAGTAGCCGTGGCCGGCGTCACTGAGGCAAAAGCAGACACCCAGGTTGGTGTAGGGTGAAGATACTGCAGCGACTGTAACTGAAAAGGTGAAATCGGTAAGAAGTGAGTCGTGTTTGATAATTGCATAGCTTGCTTCGCTGTTTGTTACGGAAAGTACGCCGCCGGTGGCATCGATATCCGGATTGCCGCTCAGAACTACCCAGTTTCCTGCTCCTGAAGAGAAATCATCATGGAACAGCGGTGCCTGAGAAAACGCCGCAGCCGTGAACAGGAGAACAAGCCATGAAAGTTTTGCATATCCACACATATGGTTATTCATATAATACGTCCCCTCTCTTGAGTTGGTACATTTTTATTGTACCATATAGTAGTCGATTATTTCAAAGAAAAGGTTTAAGTTTCTGATGAAAAACAGCAAAAAAGTTCAGAAATTCCGGGCCTGCGTGTCCAGAACGGTAATCGCGGTGGAATCGTGAACAAGGGGGTAGGTGATGTAGTGAAGGCCCGGTTCTGTGAACGGGCCGTTGTGATTAATTTTTTTACTCGAACCATCGCTGTAATTCACCGTAACAGTGATTGTCGCGGTGTCTCCTGCATAGACTGTGTCCCGGGAAACAGAGATCGATTCTACCCTGAGCTGATCACCCTGAAAGTGCGGACTTTGCGGGTCCGCCGGATTGTCCCGATACGCGCAGAAAAGCAGGGTGCATACAGTGAAAAGAATGTACACCCTGGTTGTCTGCATTTGGTTGACTGATTGTGGCGGATTATTCATTTTCTGTTTTCTACCGTGCCTGCATGCGTGCTGCAGCCGCCTGTTTCCACCGTCCTGTGGGAAAATGGGAAAGATAGTGTTGATATTCTTTTTTTGCTTCTTTGCTTCTGCCAAGGCGGGAAAAGCATTCTGCGCGCCAGAATATGCAATTTTCTTTATAGGTGCTCCGGGGATATTCCGAGATAAGCCTCGTATACCATTGTATCGCCCTGCTGCAGTCATCAAGTTCGGTGCGGCATATCTGTGCAAGGGCATAGATCGACTGTCCGGCCTCCTGAGAGCCGGCGAAATGTTCGATATGCTTTTTATAGGTGCGGGCCGAAGCTTCCGGTTTGTCGAGCAGATACTGGATTTCAGCAAGTCTGATATATGCTTCGGAAAGCCAGATCCCATCGGGATAAGCTATCAGATATTCGACAAGGTCCATTTCCGCATGTTCGTAATCCTGCATCCTGTCAATTTTAATGGTAATCATTTCCCACAGCAGGTTGTCCTTTTTCGATCTGCTTTCAACAAACTCGTACATGGTGGTATACACAGAAAGTGCTTTATCGAACCGGCGGTCCTTTTTATAGCACAGCGCGATTTTTTCAAGAACAATGCTTTTACTTTCAGGTGCTGCATTCTGTATGGACACCAGGGGGGCGAGTCGTTCTATTGCCGTTGCGTATCGTCCGAATTTCATGTCATTCATTGCTTTGATATATGCAGGATGTTTTGTAATCCGGTCGGCAGGCTTTGGCGCGGGACCGGGTTCCGGTTCCCGTCGCAGCTTGCGAAAAATAGAGAGAAGCCCGCGTTTTTCCTTCTCCGGCGCGGGTTTGGCGGCACTTTTCGGGTGGATTGTATCCACGGTGACCACCCGCTCCAGCCTGGCAGCAAACGACTGCTTTTCTCCCTGCACAATTGTAATTGACGTATCGCAGGGGTGGTAATTCAGATATGATAATGAAATTGCATGATTTCCCTGCCCCAGCTCGCGTAAAAGAGGCGTTTTGCCGGCATATTCCCCGTTAATAAACAGCTCTGCCCCTGACGGCTCTGTAGAAAACGAGCCAATACCGGTTGCCATTGTGTTCATATCTGGTCCG
>WJKA01000143.1 GCA_014729375.1 Chitinivibrionales bacterium | reverse complement strand
GGATGACACTGTGCAATATGGCGATTGAGGCCGGCGGTACCTCGGGCATATGCATGCCCGACCGGGTCACGGTCGAGTATTTATGGCCGTTTATTGCTGAAGAGTACGGTGGTGACAAAGCGCGGGCCGGAGAATCATTTGCTCAATGGCATTCCGACGATGACGCCGCGTATGCATCGACCGTGGCCGTTGATATTTCAACACTCGAGCCTGTCGCCACTGTAGGATACAAACCCGACCAGGTACAAAAAATTGCAGAGCTGGGCGATATGAAAATCGATCAGGTATATATCGGCAGTTGCACCAACGGACGGTTGTCGGATTTGCGGGAAGCCGCCGGGATTATGAAAGGGAGGCCGCTTGCGCCCGGCGTGAGGGGGATCGTTTCTCCTGCAACGCCGCGCGTGTTTGCCGATGCAATGAAAGAAGGGATTCTTCAGACATTCATGGATTGCGGGTATTGCGTGACCAATCCGACCTGCGGCGCGTGTCTGGGCATGTCAAACGGCGTTCTTGCCGAAGGTGAAGTTTGCGCATCGACAACAAACAGGAATTTTTACGGTCGCATGGGTAAAGGTGGCATGGTACACCTCATGAGTCCTGCATCGGCCGCGGCAAGCGGTATCACAGGACGCCTGACCGATCCAAGGGAATTTCTCGCACAATAACAATATCGTCCTCGCTTCTTTCTTCATCTCCGGGAATCTTTCCGGGAGAAATTCCGGGGGGATGCGGGACGGTGACGAGCGACGATTTGAGAGGAGGAAAAGCACTATGAAACAATTTGGAGGTCCGGTCATATTTCTGGACCGATCGGATATTAACACCGATGAAATAATACCGGCAAAATATTTAACAGAAGTGGAAAAAGCAGCGTTGGCCCCACATTGTCTGGAGGATTTAAGCCTTGAGGGATTTGATCCATCCGGTGATGCGCTCAGGCGCGCAACGGTTATTGTCACCCGCGCCAATTTCGGCTGCGGCTCGTCGCGCGAGCATGCGCCCTGGGCGCTCGAGGTCAATGACATAACCGTTGTTGTTGCGCAGAGCTTTGCCAGGATTTTCCGTCAGAACATGTTTAATTGCGGCATGATGGCAATAGAAATCCCGGAAGAGACAATCGATGGATTGTTTGAATTCGGCAGGGGCGGTTCGGTTGATTGCTCGGTCGATTACACCGGCCGGAAGCTGCTTTTTTCGCGCGGTGACGGCGGGTCGATGCAGGTCGGTTTTTCGCTGAGCGAATTCGACAGTGCATTAGTCAAGGCTGGCGGCTGGGTCGAGTTTGCCGATGCGCGGTACTGAGAAAAAACTGGCGGCAGGGACCTTCAAAAAATGCTTTATCGTTCGATTTGCCGGGCATACCTGAGGAATGCGGCGGCATTTTTAACAAGGCGCCAGTAGCTGTGCGGGGATTGAAGCAGCATTGTGCGGTATATCCTGCGCATGGCCGGCCGCTGATAAAAATCCGCAATAAATTTCCGGTAATGCTTCTCCAGGATGTCTTTTGACCCGATTTCTCTGGGCACAAAAACGAACTGCTCGCAATCCATCTTTGACCAGTCATCATCAAACCAGCCGTATTTCCGGATTTCTTTATAAACAGGCGCGCCGGGAAACGGGGTGAACGCGGTTATATTGGCATCTTTTAAGGGAAGCGACAGGGCAAACTCGCGGGTTTGGATAATAGATTCCTCTGTTTCACCGGGAAAACCCATCATGAAAAGGCCCTTGACCCATAAGCCCGAGTTGTGAAGCATTTCAATGTCGGTGCGAATTTGTTCCGTGCTTAATCCTTCTTTGTTTTCATCAAGAATACGCTGATCGCCGGATTCGATACCCACATTGACCATCCAGCAACCGGCCGATTTCAGCATGCCGATGAGTTCTTTATCGATATGGCCGGTCCGAACAATGCAGTTGAAACTCATTTTCAGGCCATGCTTTACAATAAGCTCACAGAGCCGTGCCACGCGTTTGGGGTTGAGCGTAAAGAGGTCATCATAAAAATTCACGTGGCGCACGTTGTAATCCCTGTTAAGCCGGCGCATCTGCTCAACCGTATACTCGGCCGAATTGTTGCGGAAACTTTTATGGAAAACCGAGCGGTCGCAATAGCTGCATCGATACACGCAGCCCCTGGAAGAAATTATTGTTGCGCCCGGGTGGCGGGGATAGCCGAAAAGCGGCATGAGATAGCTTTTGGGAAATCCCTCAAGAAGGTCATACGCGGGAAATGGAAGGTCATCCATGGTACAGAGCGTGGTTTGCCCGGGACCGCTTTTTATCTGGTCCCCATCCCGGTAATACAGGCCTTCGATAGTGCCGGGAGGTTCGTTGCCGGCAAGCTTTTGCATGGCATATTCGCCTTCGCCGGCAACGACATAATCAATTGCCGGAAACCGTTCAAGAATGCGTGCTTTGCCCCACGATACATGTACCCCGCCGAATACGGTTTGTATGGCAGGATCACGTTCTTTGATTTGCCTGCAGACATCGTAGGCATCATAAAATCCGGCAGTTGTTGCCGAGAATCCGGCCATGTCGGGCGCTGAGTGCACAATCGTTTTCGCCCATGAATCATTGGGGAGCGCGGGCTTAAGCGCTGCATCGAAAAGAACAACCTTATGCCCGGATTTTCTGAGGACCGCTGCAATCGATGCAATACCCAGCGGGGGCATGACACAGGCGAGTGAGTGAATTTCCCGTTTGTTTCGGGCAACGCCGCGCCCGCGGGAATGAAACAGCACGATACGCATGCCTTATTCCTGCTTTACGTGCACAGTTTGCGTGGGGAATGCTATCGACAGGCCCATGCCCTCGAGGTATCGCATTATCGAAAGATTGATTTCCTGACGGACCGCAAGGTGTTCCTGCCAGTCGGTTGTTCCGGTGAAATAGTAGACCAGGATATCCAGCGAAGATGCGCCGAAATCGGTAAACTTGACCATCATAAACTCCTGATTAACACCAACGTGGGCCTTCAGAAGCTGTTCAATTCCTTTCACCGCAGTTTCCATCTGCTCGGCAGTCGTATCATAGGTAACGCCTACCGTCATTTTTACCCGTCGCTTGGGCATGCGCGAATGATTATCGATCGGCTCATTGGCGATAATGGAGTTGGGCACGCTGATCAGTGTTTTGGGAAACGTGCGGATACGCGTGGAACGAAAACCGATCTCCTCGACAACCCCTTCATTATCGCCGACTTTAATCCAGTCGTCTTTTTTAAACGGACGGTCGGCAAGAATCATTATGGAGCCGAAAAAATTGGCCAGCGTATCTTTTGCTGCCATGGCAACTGCAAGACCGCCGATACCCAGACCAGCGATCAGACCTGATACCGAATAGCCAAGCGACTGAATAATATAGACAGAACCCAGAATAATGATAAATACCTTGATTGCCTTTTGAAATATAGGAACAAGGTGCTCATCGAGGTGACTGCTGGTTTTTGCAAGACGGAACAAAATATAGACGCCAACAATATCGACGATCCGCAGGCAGAGCCAGAGCGCGTTGAGAACAACCGCCACGCGAATTGCAATAAGAATGATTTCCTGCAGCTCAAAGGGTTCCCGGGGAAGTTTCAGGATATTGGCTACCAGAAACGCGCCGAACAAAAGAACAAAATTTGCCACCGGACGGGATGATTTTTGAATGATTAAATCATCAAGGTCTGTTTTTGTTTTGCGCGTAAATCTCGTGAACCTGCTGAACATGAATATGAAAAGCCGCTCGAAAATCAGCGTGATTAAAATTATGGCAAAAATCGGAATCCATTGCTGGTTTTCAACGAAATCAGTCAGAAGCCGGGAAAATTCGACAAATCGCTGCCTCAGAGTGATAAAATATCTGGTCACACTAGCTGCTCCATGCAAAAAAATCAAGCAGAAACACTACATACTTGTATCAACTCACCCCTCTCTGTCCATACTTTCGATACAACACACTGTTCGCTCTGAGTGGTCCCGCTGAACGCCGGGTTGTATCGAAAAATGAACGGTGTTTCTTTCACCACCGGCAAAGAGCCGTGAGCTGGTACAAAAATATAGATTATTTCATCATACGATATTCTCATGTACCCCGCGGGGTTTGTATGAATAATACAGGAAAGTTATACTACTTTCTTTTGGACAGAACATATTTTTTACTATTTTGATAGCGGTGGTTACTAAAAATTAATGTCTCCTCGTAGTTTCATACAACGTGAAGCCGTCCACTGATTGCGAAATATAAAAGGGCAAATAATGACTGACGAAAAAGCGCTTATTGTCATTCCTACTTATAATGAGAGCGATAATATCGGGCTGTTGGTTCCTGAAATATACAAGGTTGTACCCAATGTTGAGGTCCTTGTTGTAGATGATTCTTCCCCGGACGGCACGGCCAATTGCGTTAAAGCATTGAGTGAAAAATACAGCGGTGTCCATTTATTGAGCCGTGGAAAGAAGCAGGGGCTGGGAAAGGCATATATCAGCGGATTCAGATGGGCGCTTGAGCGGGGCTATGAGTATATTTTCGAGATGGATGCCGATTTTTCGCATGATCCTGCATATCTGCCTGATTTTTTGGCAGCGATCAGGGAGAATGACCTCGTTTTGGGCTCACGCTACAAAAACGGTGTCAATGTAATCAACTGGCCCATGAGCCGCCTGATGCTCAGCTATTGCGCAAATATGATTTTTACCCGAATTATTGCAGGACTTCCTTTTACCGACAGTACCGGCGGATTCAAGTGTTTCAGGAAAAAAGTGCTTCAATCACTGAATCTCAATAAAATCGGTTCATCAGGATACTCATTTCAGATTGAGGTCAATTACCTTGCCTGGAAAAAAGGATTCAGGATAGCCGAAATCCCGATTATTTTTACCGACCGGAAGCGCGGGGAATCAAAAATGTCAACCAGAATTATCCGTGAAGCAATGATTCTGCTCTGGAAACTCAGGCTCCGGTCGCTTATCCACAGGAATGGATAATTGGATTTACACAATAATGATCCGGCCCTTGTTTCAATTGTCATTGTCAACTATAAGGTCCCGACCTATCTCTATCAGACGCTTTGTTCGGTAAAACACGCCGACCTCTATGAGCGGGTCGAAATAATCGTTGTCGATAATGCATCGAATGACAATTCTGAAGAGCTTATTACCAGGGATTTTCCCGATGTAAAATGGATATCGTTGAAAAGTAATGTCGGGTTCGGGCGCGCGTGCAATGTCGGCGCACGGAATGCACAGGGCGAATACCTTCTTTTACTCAACCCCGATACGGTCATTTCGAAAAACACGCTTTCAGCATGCGTTGATTTTCTGAGAAGCAGGCCCGGGGCGGGTATTGTCGGTCCGAAAACGCTTAATCCCGACGGGACACTTCAGATAAGCTGTCGTCGAAGCTTTCCCACTCCAATGATTGCATTATACCGGTTTCTGGGCTTAAGCAGGCTCTTTCCCGGAAGCAGGATTTTCGGACAGTACAACCTTACCTATATGGATCCTGATGAACCGGCTGAGGTCGATGCTGTATCCGGGTCATTTATGTTTATGCCCCGGAAATTATACAAAGATATCGGCGGATTTGATGAGCGTTTTTTCATGTATGGCGAAGACCTCGATCTGTGCGCTCAAGGAAGGAAAAAAGGGTTCAAGGTCTGGTACTGTCCGTCAACGCAAATCGTGCATTTTAAAGGAAAAAGCTCATCCATCCGCTCGTTCGGCGCTCGATGGGCTTTTTATCAGGCTATGATCCTTTTTTCCAGAAAATACCGCCACACGCACGCGGCATTTTTTCCTCAATGGCTCCTTTTTCTGGGTACAGCGCTTTTAGCTGGAATCAATATGGGCGCCAACTTGCTGAAAACGTTCACTGCATGCATCATTGATCTGGTGATAATCAATGCGACCCTCTGGGCGGGACTGGTTATTCGTTACAAAATGACCACTATGAAAAATCCCTACCTTACGGGTGATATGGTTTTTATCGGTATCATGCACTCGCTTATTTCTATATGCTACCTGTGGGTGCTTGCATACCGGGGGGTGTACACAAAAGAGCGGTATTCGGCCTCGAATGCATTCCTTTCCGGTTTGATTGCATCGGTACTCTTTATGGCCTGCGCCTATTTAGTTAAGACCATGGCATATTCCCGTCTGGTTATGGCCTTGTCAGCAATAATTATCTCAGTGCTTCTCGTTGCCTGGCGGGAGCTTCTTCCGCGAATCGGCAGCCAACTGAAAAAGACTATTTTTACATCGGGCAAGGTGCTGATCATTGGTGACGGTGTGGTGGCGTCCACACTGATAGAAAATATTGAAAAAGACAGGACTTCGCAGATTCACGGCATTATCTGGCCCGACCCGTCAACGCAGCCCGGACAATTCAGCGGATACCCCGTTGTCGGAAGCCTTGATTCGATTTCATCAATCCTGGCCCGTGAAAAAATCGACCTGCTGCTGATTGCAACGATGGTCCCCTGGTATTCGCATATTATCCAGGCCCTCTCCTCCGCGCATGTCAAAAGCCTTACTATCCGGTGGGTCCCCAATGAAATACTGGAGAAGAAACCCGAACGCCTTCCCGAAACAATTCCACTTCACGATTTTAAAGTATAGCACTGCAATAATCCCCGGATCTAAAGAAATTTTCAGCATAATCCGATACAATAATATATCATAAATAATTGCGTAAACCATGAATTGTTGTGGTTGTACAGGCTTCAATTGGACGCCCCTGCAAACACAACTGATAATGAAAACATGGGCAATTAAATATGTCTGCATGTATAATAAATGACCTATAGAGTAGTACGCTGAACCATGCCCTTATCTGCTGCACAAACCGCTCCTTCATGCACTGCAGCCGGTGGCGCCCCTGTGAGGCCCGGCACTGCACGAACATTTTGGAACGCGCCCGACCATATTGTCCCGGGAAAAAACAAAAATATCATCTTTACGTTCATTTTTGGCGATTACGACAGCTTGAAAGATCCGCTGGTTGTCACGCCCGGGTGGGACTATTACTGCATCAGCGACCGGGGTATCGGAAGCGATATCTGGAAACCGGTCAATGTAGCGAATAAGCTTCGGCATATCGCCTGCCCAAAGCGTAAAGCCTCGCTTCTGAAAATCGAGCACTTCAAATACATTCCACCTGAATATGACATCTGTATTACGCTTGACGGTTCAATGGTGCTGAATACCGATCTTAACGACTTTATCGAAGAAAACCGGGAAAGCGATCCGGACCTGATGATAGCACGGCATCCGGACAGGACCTGCATATACGATGAAGCTGCGGTCGTTTTGCAGGCACAGCTTGACACAAAAGAGAACGTGGTTACACACATGCAACGGTATGCATTGCAGGGATTTCCCCGCAATCAGGGATTGTACGGCACGCGCATGATGGTGAAAAACAACAGGAGTGCGGGATTGCGGAGGATGTGCGAAATCTGGGGGCGGGAATACCGGCGCGGCTCCCGCCGGGACCAGCTCAGCATGAATTATGCGATCTGGAAAGCAAAGAAGGAAGGTATCGAGCTTACTGTCAAAGAGTTTGATTTCAGGGAGCTGTATTTTAAAAGCGGTAAATTCATGATAACCCGTCACAAGAAAATCCTGCGATGGCGATAGTTTCTTTTTCACGGAAATTCATATTTATCAAAACGCGCAAAACCGCGGGTACGAGCGTCCAGAAAACGCTGTTGCCCTATTGTGACGGGAGCGACATTGTCACCCGCGAATGGACCGATATTCGCACCGGAAAGCGATGTATTGTTGAAGAGTTTGCCTCGATTGAAGACATCGAGAGTAATTTTCCAGTCGACAGCAGGCAATATTTCACGTTCGGATTTACCCGGAACCCATATGCGCTGACACTGTCCCGTTTTTTGTATCAGATTAAAATGAACCGGATCCCCGGCCCGCCCTCAATGGAATATTTCAATCGCTGGGTCGGCAATGTGTACTTTACCGGTGAACCGGGCTTTCCCCGGGGACGATATATCAAAGACAGAAGTCGGCTCCTGCTTTTTGACCGGAATTACAAGCCCAGGGTTGACTTTATCGGCAAATTCGAAACACTTGATGAAGATTTTTTTAAAATAACGGACCGCCTGGGACTTGACAATGCAGAGCTTGTTCATGTCAACAAATCGAATAACGGCAATATCGATTATCACGACTGGTTCGACAGCAGGAGCATCTATCTGGTGCAGAAGCATTTTGATTTCGAGCTGGAATATTTTAACTATAGCTTTTAGTCTATAGTAAGAAATCCACTCCAGTTGTACAGAGAACGCAGAGAGAAAGATATAAAAAGGTGAAAAAGATGTACTGCGTAATTTCCGTTGTTCTGAAAGACCATCACGGTCCCGGCTCCTTCATTTTCAAATCTCCATGTTCTCCGGGACGCAGGGGTGAATTCTCCGGGGGTTCTGGGGCATGACATGGAAACGCGGACACACGGTCGATGTTCTTGAAGAGGAACACCACCGCATTTACGGGAGCAAGTGGGCGCTTGGACTTGACCAGTACGAATATCTTGTCGGGTGCGGGTTGAAGCCGTCGCATACGCTGCTCGATTTCGGCTGCGGCGCGGGCCGGGCGGGCATTCATTTGATCGATTATCTCGATGCCGGGCATTACCGGGGCATCGATGGCCACGGGCCGAGTATCAATGCATTCAGGCAGTACGAAATCCCGCTTCACCGGCTCGAAAACAAAAAACCGGTCGTTCGGTGTTGTAATCTCGAAACCGACCCGCCGAATGAACGCGAGGCATTCGATTATATCATCGCATTCAGCGTATTTAATCACATGCGGAACCACGCTCCGGCCGCGCAGAGCGCAAGCGATGCACTCAAGCCGGGTGGATATCTCGTGGCCTCATTCGGTATCCCGCAGCATTTTCAGAATTACGGACTGTCGCTTGTAAAATCAGAGCGAAAGAAAAGCAGGCTGGTGACAGATAAGTCAATCGACTGGTTCGTGCTGAGAAAAATATAGC
>WJKA01000142.1 GCA_014729375.1 Chitinivibrionales bacterium | reverse complement strand
TGGCTGGCATTCGATTCAACCATGCAGCCTGCTGGTGGAATGATATTCAAGTTCCTCTCGCCACCCTCTGATTCACAGATCGTTACAACCGAAAGAAAAACCATTGTAGGACGAACAATCGACATCACGCGAGACACAATTAATGCCGCTCTGCAGCTTAAACAGAACGGTAACCTTCATCCTTCACAACAGTTGCTGACTTCTCAAAATGAGGAATGGGTATGGGAAATCGGGCTTGCTGAAGGCTTGAATACTGTCACGGTATCAGCTCATGACAATATTTCAAACAAAGACACAGATTCAACCATTATAATCTATTATGATCCCGGCGACACTTCAGATACCGATCCCCCGGTTATTGCTGATGTGCAGGCAGACGGCAAATATGCCGATAATTCGCGAACGCCGGAAGATACTGTTCGTATCAAGGTAATTGCTTTTGACGATGGTACGGGGATTGAAATACTCACCATCCACGAAGACACAATCACGCAATCAGACAAAACAGCATATTATCTGTTTGAAACCGATCTGCACCTCAAGCACCACGGGAGTAACAGTATTCCGGTTACAGCAACCGACAGTGCGGGAAATATCAAAGATCTCAATGTTGTAATTTTCAAAAACAATCCTCCTCACATAGTCCAGGCGCTTGACCCCCCCGACCCGTTCTTTGCCGGCAGTACCTATACCGACACATTGCTTGTTGCCGACAAAGACAATGACCCGATTACAACAAGCATAGATTCCGCGCCGGCCGGCTTTTTGCTGAACGAAAACAATGCCGTCTCGTGGGCACCGGCAGCCTCACAAGCCGGGCAACATCTCATACGCATTGAAGTATCCGATGAGTTGCAGTATGTCACCTGGCAATGTACTCTTGAGGTTTTGCCGAAGATAAATACTCCCTGCTCATTAGCCGTATCGCCGCAAAAAGGAACTCTTTTGGATAACATTATTTCTGTTTATGATACTATTGAGTCCGAAACAATTGTGTTCGATATTATCGATCAGGATAATATGCGCATCGAGGATTACACGGTCCTTGTCAAATATCGCAATGCCACAACGGTAAAATCTGTTGATTCCACCCGGTTTACCATCACGCTTTCTCCCGCAGAAGCAGAGTCATCATACGACTCGCTCCTGGTTGTCTGTACCGATCTTTCGGCGCAACCGGATACGCTTGCTCTGAAAATTGTTTATCTGCAGACAAATGACCCCTGCACCCTTTCGGTCGTTTCAAAGCAGGGCCTTCTCAGCAACGACACGCTGACAATCAACGCCGGATCAGGCGTTGATTCGCTTGCTTATACCATAAACGACAGCGATTCGCTGATATCGGAAAACTATGTGCTTTCACTTATCCGGGACGGCGATACTAGCTCGCCCTCTATTTCGATCGACCGGACGTTTAGCGTTATAATCGACCCGCTTGCACATCAGAAATCTGGTGAAAAAATAACGGCAATATGCGGCGACAATTCCGGACAATACGATACTCTGACTATATTCGTTGCCTATATTCGTGATGAATTTCTGCAGAAAATCACCTTCAATACAACGCCGGCCGGTGCTGGTATTTCCTCAACATTATTTGAATTTCCCATACTCCTCCGGCTTGACAGCAGCAATTTCAGTTTTGCCGCGGCGGGAGACAGCGGGGAAGATATCTGGTTCACCAGCGAAAGCGGCGACACAATGCTGCACAATATTGAATTTTACGACCCCTCCGCACAAATAGCGGCCCTGTGGGTTTTGAATGATTCAATACGGGCAAACGATAATACGCAATTTATTACCATGCATTACGGGCAGCAGGCACCGAGAGATTTCGATAATGTTGAGATATTCCGTTCATCAAACGGCTTTGTCGGCGTCTGGCACATGGGAACGATCGAATACAACTATAATATAGAGCGCTTCATTACGCCCGATAAGTCAAGCAATTCCCAGCACGGAATTTGTAATGGCCTGTTGAACCAGGGCAATGTCGTTGACGGCTACTGTGGAAAAGCAATACGCTTTTACGGCGACACCCCAACCGGTGGCGACTGGATTGATCTGGGAGACCGGATACAATACCGCATGGAGGACTATACCATTTCATTCTGGATGAAAGCGGATAACGATCTCGCGTACGGCACCTGGGACAACCTTGAAAAGCTGTTCTGTAAAGGAAACCAGCAGTATGAGTTTGTCTGGGGGCACAATGATTCTGCAAAAATGACGTCTCATCAGATACGGCTTGGCACTCATAACTGGGGGACTGCCCGCATTACCGATTCTCTTGAAAAAAATACCTGGTATCTGGTTCATTGTACACTGTTCAGCAACGAACAGATTCGAGTGTACCTCAATGGTCAATCATACGGTCAGGCATTTGCCAACGATTATTCAGCCGACACAGGGACACTTTCTCTTGCCGGCGATGCAAACGATAACTATTATTATTTTCACGGTATTATCGACGAGTTCAGGTTCTGCTCAACTTGCCGGTCCGAAGAATGGATTAAGCTTGAGTACGAAAATCAGAGGATCGACGGAAATTTTATCACATTTGAATAGCCCGATTCGTTCAACCTGAATCAGGCCGCCTGATACAGGCGCCGGTGTCAGCATTCGCCCTGCTACGGAATTTAGGTTAATCCACCTTACCGGTCCCCTTCTTCAGTTCCGCAAGAAAATTCAATGCCGCAACCGGGGTAAGATTATCGACATCTATCTCCTGAAGTTTCTTTGCCAGGGACTCAAGCTGCGGGTCTTTTATCAGCGGGGGCGATTGATAAAAAAGATCTGTCTGCATGATCGGCTCCGCGGTACTGCTTTTCCCGTCCGCCTGTCGTGCGAGTGCCGGCTTGTGGTCCGGTGTAAGCTCCATGTTTTCAAGGTTTGCCAGTATTTCCTTTGCACGTTGTATTACCCCGTCGGGTACACCGGCAAGACGGGCCACCTGAATACCGTATGAATGATCGCAGCTTCCCTCTTCGACTTTTCTGACAAAAATGATTTTGTCATTCCACTCTTTTACCCGTACATGCATATTCTTAATTCTCGGGAAAAGCAGTGCCAGTTCGGTAAGTTCATGGTAGTGCGTTGCAAAAAAAGTTCGTGGACGACGTGCAGCGGTCTGGTGGAGGTATTCCGCCACAGCCCAGGCAATGCTGATGCCGTCAAATGTCGAAGTCCCTCTTCCTACTTCATCGAGCAGCACAAGACTTCGGTCCGTCGCATTATTGAGTATGTTGGCCACTTCTATCATTTCGACCAGGAATGTACTCTGACCCCTGGCAAGCCTGTCTGAAGCACCAACCCGCGTAAAGAATTTATCAACAATGCCTGTTTCTGCGCTTTGTGCAGGAACAAAAGAGCCGATCTGGGCCATGATTGCTATCAATGCATTCTGCCGAAGATATGTGGACTTTCCAGCCATATTCGGGCCTGTAATAAGTATTATCTGTGAATCACCGCTGCGGATAATTGCATCATTGGGAACAAACTGTTCCTGAATAGACATCTGCTCGATGACAGGATGACGGCCATCGTGAATAATGAAATCGGTATCATCGCGAATAACCGGCCTGCAGTAATTATTATCGGCAGCAATCTTGGCAAGTGAAGTAAATACAT
Organism: Chitinivibrionales bacterium; assembly: GCA_014729375.1. Lineage (GTDB taxonomy): Bacteria > Fibrobacterota > Chitinivibrionia > Chitinivibrionales > WJKA01 > WJKA01. The sequence continues at coordinate 47 of WJKA01000142.1, read as the reverse complement.
CAAGCATGGCAACAGCCTCTGCGGCTTTCTGTATCCTGCTGCAATAC
>WJKA01000141.1 GCA_014729375.1 Chitinivibrionales bacterium | reverse complement strand
CCGCGAGTGCAGTTCTGGAGCATGAAGGAGCGTCCGGGATATCTTCGCCTGAAACTCCGGCCGGAGAGGCTCTCCGAGTGTGTCAGTCCGAGCTTTATCGGGAGGCGGCAGCAGCACATGAATTTCTCGGCGACATGCTTACTTGAATTCGATCCTTCACAGGAGTCTGAAACGGCCGGGCTGGTACTGTTGCAGAACAATAATTTTCAATACCGGATTGAGCTCGGGCTACAAGACGGCCAACGGGTTGTCATGCTGACAAAGAGGGAAGCCGGCAGCGAACAGGTCCTGTGTTGCACGGCAATCGATTCGACGCCACTGGTCCTCAGGGCGTCCGCCCGGGGGCAGGAGTATGCCTTTTATTATGGTCCGGATGAGGCCGCGTTACTTTCGCTGGAGGAAAAAGCTGACGGTCGGATCCTCAGCACCGAGATTGCCGGCGGATTCACCGGCGTTTTTATCGGCATGTATGCAAGCAGCAACGGAGCACAAAGCGACAACCATGCCGATTTCGGCTGGTTTGAATACCGGGAGGAAGAGGGATAGTAGGCCTCTGATGCGGATCCCGTCAGATTATCTCCTGCCTGAGAACTCAATGGATAATCGCAATTGGAATAGTGCGTGACCATCCCGGCGAATCGATCCTGATATAATAAATACCTGCGGTAATATTTCGAATGTCAAGGTTTGCGGTGTGTCGCGCCTTGCTGCTCGCTGCCGCTTTTCCGGACATCATCCTTCCGCCTGCCGAATAGAGCCTGATATCGAGATCCTTGTGTGAATGATAAGCGGCCACAATCGGAAATGTCAATTGCTTTATCCCGCGGCCGCCTTGCAGAATGAGCGTGTAGTACTGCAAGGATCGGCTGACAAATTCTTTTTTGCCGCGGGTGCCGTCAACGGTGAATACGGCAAACACCAGCTTGTCGGAATCCATGGTCAGCGAGAGGGGGTTGTCGGTTCCGGACGCATCGCCCTGCCATTCGACAAACGTTTCCCCCGGATCGGGTGCTGCTGTTATTTCGACGGCGGCATCGGGCTGGTATCGGTTTCCGATATTTACTGATGCGGAACCGTTGCCGATGCGCGAGACGGTGAGGCCGTAACAGGGATCATCGGAATAGGCCCGGTGCCGGCGCGCGATATCGAAATTGACTTCAGAGACAAGCGTTCCCTGCCGGTCCCACACGCGTGCGTTGGTCCAGGCCTCCCAGTGGTTTTTCCACCGGGACTCCGAGCGGAGCCGGCCGTTGCGCCAGTAGTTGCGCCATAAATCGAGCGTTGTCGACTCGCCGTGGATGCGCTCCCATTTCAGTTTGCCGTCGGGATAGCGGAACGATTCGATGCCGACTTTTTTTCCTTTGTCCCAGAATGCTTCGTATTTTGTCGTGCCGTTCTGCCAGGTGTGTTTTTCGTGCCCGTGCAGCAGCCACCGGCCGTCGTCGGTATCCATGCCGCTCCAGGTGATCATACCGCCGTCGGGCGCGGTCTCGGAATATGCCTGCACCTGCCCGGTCGGTTCTGGAACCGTAATAACTCCCTCACCGGACAGTAACCATGCTTCGTTCATTTCATAGTGGTATGACGGCCAGTTCTGGCTGGAGATGAGGTGGATGATACCGTTTGGTGCCTGCTTTGCGCAGGAATACCCGAGGTTGTAATATTCACTTTTTGCGGCTTCGGGGATAACCTTTTTTGTCCACGTGACGCCGTCATCGGTGGAGAGTGCGACGGTCCCGCCGTTGTTATCGTTGGATGCGAAGAAGAGGTTGCCGCTTTGCAGCCTGATCATTGATGCCCGAAGGCCGTAGGAGATCTCCTGGAACGGCGTGACATTTGTGGCGCTCCATGTTTCTCCGTTATCGTTTGACACATAGCGATAGTTTTCTCCTCTGGTTGCGAGGCAGATCAGAGTTGAGCTGTCGCGTGCGGGGGCGAATTGTGCGTGTGTTGCCGAGACGGATTCGCCGCAACGCCAGGTGGCGCCGTTATCGGTGCTTCGCCAGAGCAGGCTTCGGTCGCCACTCCAGAAAAGGGTGCCGTTTTTATCGCGGAACGAGTTGCTGATAGGCCACTGGCCGTCAAACCGGGAGCCGACGATTGTCGCAAATTTCCAGTGGTCCCAGGTAGCGCCGTTGTTTGTTGAAGAGATAAACTTGAACGGCGGCCGGTCGCCTTCGCCGGTTTCACCGGTAAGCCCTTCACAGCCGGTAACAAAGTGGAGGGTGCCGTTGTCATTATTGAGCAGGAGCGGGTGTTCGGGAAGGTCGGCGCAATCCATCCATACCTCGGGCCAGTCCCACTCATCCGCGCCTGCCCGGAGCCGGGTGCCGACAAAGCTCATCGATGGCGACTGCTCGGTTTCATCGGTGTAATAGACCGCAAGCAGGTCTCCGTTGTCAAGGACCGCCAGGCCGGGGCTGTGGTTGCGGACATGCTCGAAGCTGTAAAATCCTGCGGTTCGGATAACGTCGAATTCACCTGCCGGGCCTGTATGCTGGCCGTCGCGGTCATCCGGCGGCATGGGAAGGACCGGGCGGGCCCTGAACCAGGGTTGCTGCATGTCGGGACCTGTATCGATATGCTCGCTTGTGGTCTGTTTGACACAATTTCCCGGCATGGGAGCGATATACGGTGGCGGTTGTGTTGACGGCACCTGGCCTTCAGCAATACGGAAGCCGATCAGGGTGCCGTAGAAAGTGCATTTCGGATTCAGATCGGCAATACCGACGGGCGCCGAGGGGTAGGAAGGCGCCATGGCACCGCGGTTTGCCGGGCGGACATAGTAGTCGGTCCAGTGCAGCTCACCGTCGCGGGAATGGCTGCTCACCCTCGAGCCGCGGACTACTTTTACATGGCCCCACGACGGCCCGACCGGATCGGTAACGTCTTCCTCAGGATAGACATCATACCAGTCGCGGCACCATTCGGCCGGGAGATGAAACATGCCTTTGAATCCCCACGGATTGGCATTATCGCGGCTTGCGGGCGGCAGGTTGCCCGTGGGCCAGAGTGTTTCGGTACCCGCGCGTGCGGCATATTCCCACTCGGCTTCGGTAGGAAGGCGGTACACTTTGCCGGGTTCCTGCGCGGTCAGCCATTCGCAGAAAGCAACGGCCTCATGCCAGCTTACCAGAGCGTATACGTCCGACGGGCCGTCGTCATCACGGTCGCCCCAGCCTGTGGAAAGACGCTTCGTATGGTCGTACGACTGGTCGAACTGTCTGAACTGCTCGATTGTGACTTCGGTTCCGGAAAGAAAAAAATCGGTGCCGATCGTGACCCTGTGCACCGGATGTTCATCCGGCTCGCCTTTTCCGGTATTGGTTTTTGAGAGCTGGCGATCGGTCAGGTGCGAAAGCTCCGAACCGGTCGTCCCGTTGTATTCGCCCATCATGAACGATCCCGACGAGACAGGCTTCATTGTCATCCCGATGCTGTTGGTGAATTCACTCTGCGCGTGAGCCGGTGAACATACCGCACCGAGCAATGAACCGGCAATAATGCACATCCCCCGTACTGATTTCATTGTCCCCCCCGTAAAATCATTTTCATAATGTAATTACTGATAATAAT
>WJKA01000140.1 GCA_014729375.1 Chitinivibrionales bacterium | reverse complement strand
GCCTTCAAACCGCCGACTCCCTGAAGGATAGCATCGATACCGGAAGCAAATCCGCCTTTTCCAAAGACATCAGCAGACGCCACAGTTTTGCCCTTGATCTGTCCGGAAATAATTCCCAGAACTCCCTTTTTCGTCACTCGTGCACGAGGGTCTCCACCACCGCCGGTACGTCCTCCCGCGCCTTTTTTCTTTGTCTTCTTGAGCTTCTTCTTGTCGGTCTTGATTTCATCTTCTTTCTCTTTTTGTTTGTCAACGATTGTTTCCGGAAGCTCTTTCACAAGTTTGGCGACACGCTCTTCAGGTATCTTTTCGAAAAAATCGGTTGCAACTTTGACTATTTCCCTGGTGCTCAACCATACGCCGAAAAGAATACCAAGGACAAGACTGACAATCTCCATATTTCTCAGGCGGCTGTCTTTCTCAACAGCGAAAATATCACTTCTTTTTGCAAGATTCGCCGTATATTCAGCTTCGCTGAGGACTCTCCCGGGAGCATCTTCATCATCATACTCCTCCGTTTCTCCGCTTGCCGCCTGCTTTTTCGGTGGTGGCGGTGGCGGAGGCGCGGCGGCAACCGCCAGTTTTTCAAGCTCGACCTCTGCTCCAACTGCCTCGAATTGCTTTTTGAGCTTCATGGCCTCCTCGTCTTCAGCCTCTTTCTTGACACAAACAGCCTTCTGCATCAAAGCAGCGGCAACAACAGCGGGACTGCTTCCCGACCATTTCGCCACTTCCTCGGCAATTCTGGCAGCCCGTTCAGGGTCCGCATTCTTTTTTATTAGAACCTTGTACTTCACGGCTAGCCTTCCCTTTCCATTACTGCAAAGTTCATTTTATTATACCCAACCTTGCCGCATGTGTTCATTACTTTGTAGAGCACATCAAATTCAATGTTTTTGTCAACCTGAATAACTATCTTGCCCTCAACTTTGTTCAATGCACCCAGCCGAACCATTTCTTCTTCAGAAGCATAATGCCCTTTTAGCGCCTCTTCAAGCTTGGGATCTACCGGATTAGGATTATCAAGAGGAATGTTCTTGATATCTTCTGTGGGTACTGTCGGGACATTATCGACAAGTACCATGTCATTTGTTACCGCTATCTGAAGATTTACCTCCTTCGGCCTCTTTTTTGAAACCGAGTTCGGCAAGACAAGGTTATCTGCATTGGTGAGAAGAGCACCCTCAGCAGCAAATTGTTTCAAAAGGAAAACCACAAGGATTGTAAACATATCCATCATGGATGTAATTTGCAATCCCGCTTTTTTGGATAGCTTTTTACCTCTTCCTCGCTCTTTGGCCATAGGAACCTCTCTGGTTTTTGCAATACATCCGATTTATCCGGCTTCGCGCCGGAAACCGTCATGCTCTCAATTTGGCAATAGAAATATTGGGAAACTCAGCTTCCCGCGCAGCATCCATGATCTGTACAATTTTATCATACAGTACCTGGTTTTCTGCAGCAATAATGATGTCCTCGGCATCGTCGGCATCCTTGAACCGCTCCTTGACTTTTGTCAGGCGATTTCTGAGTTGATCATACACCGACATCGGTCTCAGTTCATATTCTGAAGGATTGCTGACAATAATCAGGCGCCGCGGTGTACTGAGCGCATATACGGAATCTCCCGGCTGTACCTGATCCACCGGCAGGCCGTCAAGATCGGTGAGCATTTCTCCATACTGCGTATAGAGAGTTTTCTTGAGATTCTGATATGTCTCATCACACGCATACAGGAAAATATCATACCGCTCGTAAATCTCCAGCGGACGCCCTGTTTTAGGATGCTTCGGCGCTTCAGGATCGGAAGGATCATATTTGACCGTCAACTCCGTACCGTCATCCTTGGTAATATATTTATGATATTCCTGATAAAAAAGCGAGGGCAAAAAACCTCCCTTTGCACCAAGAGTCAGCACCGAATCGGTAATAATCGCCGTCAAAAGAAGCTTATTCTCTTCTTCCTGCTTTCTCTTTTTCACCGTTTTCTGAGTTTGAGACCCGCGGCCCTGAGGCAGATTAATATCAATAATTGATATTTTTGCAAATTCCGCCTGGAGAAGCAGAATCGGAACAAGAACAACCATCAGGCACATGAACGGCTGCAGATTTACATCTTCAGTCTTGTCGGCTTGCTTTTCAGCTTTGATGGCCATAGGCTACATCCTTTTCTATCATGTCCGTAGTAACGATTATTCCTCAATAAGATTGATCAGTTTTGCTGTCTTTTCGTCGAGTTCTTCTACGACTCTGTCCGATTTTGCACTGATAATTCCATGCGCAAAAATAGTCGGTACGGCAACGAGAAGCCCGAACAGTGTTGTTGACATAGCAATGGATATACCGGTTGCAAGAGCTTGTGCCCTCTGCGCGGCCGGAACATTAGCTACAGCATCAAAAGCAACCATCAGTCCGTAAATTGTACCGGTCAGTCCGAGAAGCGTTGCCAGGTTTGCAAGAGTGTTAAGCATCGGAATGAACCGTGTAATCTTTGGTGTCTCAGTCAAAAAGACTTCATCAAGCGCTTTCTGCACAGCTTTCTGGCTTTTGCCACGATTTTCCAAAATAGTGGTAATTCCCTTTGCAAGCGGGGTTTTCACTGATGTGGCGTACTTGATTGCTTTTTCATAATCGCCCGCTTTGAGATATTTGGCAATCCCCGACATGAATGTAGCACTTCCTGTGCCGCATTTAAGAAACAGGTACCATGCTCTTTCTATCACCAGTGCAATAATAGCAAAAGCGACAAGAAGAATTACCCACATAACAAGTGAACCCGAAGTTTTAAAACCACTTATGATGAAATTGAGAAGCTGCATTACCAACTCCTTTCTGAATAAAACGGTTTAATTGGTGAATTTGTTACATTTCGTATAATAAAAAATTGCTCCTCGATGAAATTGCCTCTCCTTTCTAATCCTTTACAGATAATCTGGATTGGTTTATCGCCGTTTTCTTTTCTTTCTTCTTCTTTTTCTTTTAGTATCCGGCTCATTCTCCGGTTGCCGGGTTGCATCATCTTTATTGTCGATACTTGCGAGATCTTTTTCATCTTCCGGTTCTTTCCGGCTTATATCCTGTTCCCCTGGCTGTGGCGTTTCCGACTCGGGTTCCGGTTTCCATTCCTGGATTTCTTTTGTGAGCCATTCCGACCGCGGGTCGATTTCCCGTATCCGTGCCCTGGTACTGTCGATATACTGGTTTTTTGCGATTCCCAATTGTGCAGCTAATTCCATTGCTTCTATATACTTGGGCAGCGCTGCATCCATTGCCTCAAGCCTTTTTTCCTCCAGAAGCTCTTTGTAGGCGCGTTCTTCTTCTTTTGACAGCCCCCGCGGAATGGGAGAATTTGCGAACAATTCTCCGACCTCTTCAAACAAACGCCCCCGTCGATAGCCCATCTCCATAAACTTTGTAATTGACGAATCAACATAGGGCCCCGCCAGGTTCTGTTCGTGAGCTTTTTCGATATTCCACTGAAATTTTTCGGCAGCTTTAATATAATATTTTTCAAGTTTCATGATAATTTTAATGCGGGCAGCAATTTTCTGATCTTCACGCCGCGCAAATATTTTCTGATTCCGTTCAGCTTCAGCGAATTCTACAAATCGCTCCCCAATCTGATATGTCGATCGAAGAACCCATTCCTCTACACCGGTTTCAACGGCACTTGCGTAAGGCTTGAGCGCCTTTTCCAGCGCTTTTGTTTTTTCTTTGATTGCTTTGCGAACATCACGTTCCCGCGATCCGGTCAACTTGATTGCAGCAAACTCCTTCGAATAAATATCTCCGAGACGGTAGTATGCGCGGGCAATGCTTGCGACTGAGAAGTCGGCCTTGCCCTTGAATTTATCGTACAAAGCCGTCGCACTGAGATAACTGTTTTCAGCATCTTTGTATTCTTTCAATTTATAATACGAATCGCCGGCTTTGGTAAGCGCTTCAACCTGCTTGCTCTTATTTGCAAATTTTTTCGCAAAATCCGCAAATGCCTCCGCAGCTTCAGCATCATTGCCGCTCTTTTCAAAGCATAATCCGATTGAAAAACTCGCATCTTCAGTAAATTCGGATTTCGGGAATTTTTCAGCCAATATCGAATATGCCCTGATTGCCCTGTCGTATAGTTCTCCTTTTTCAAGAATCAAACCGGCCTTATACAGTGCCTGCGGTGTTTTGGGATTATCGGCATACCGTTCAAACACAACTTCATACATTTTTCCGGCCATGTCATAATTCTCAATCTTTTCGTAGCATTCCGATGCACTTGCCAGAGTGGGAATGGCAAACTCGGCCTTGGTAATAGTTGACGCAGCTTTGGAGTAGACATTTGCCGCCAACTCCCACTTCTCCATCTTTTTATAATTATCCGCAGCGCGAACAAATGATTTTTCCCGAAGCGTTGATTTGGAGAATTTTACCGGTAACTCTTCAAAAGTACCGGCCGCCAGTTCATAGCTTTCCGCCTCTTCAAAACACACACCCGCTTCAAACCATCCCCGGTCGGCAATTTTACTTTTTGGAAACTCGCTGAGAATCGACTTGAAAACATCAGCAGCGCCCATATAATTGCCCGCTTTTTTCATCTCTTCAGCTTTCTGATAGATGGTAGCCGCACCCAGATCAACAACCTCCTGATATTCCTTTGTTTTCGGATCGGTCCGCGACAAAAGCTCCTTGTACTTCTGCAATGCCATATCATGCTCTCCCGAACTGGCATAGCTCTTGGCAAGCATCCGAAATGATTTAGTGGAATATTTCGATTTGGAATAGGTGTCGATAATAAATTTAAAATCGGATATTGCCTTATCATAGGCCTTGGCCATATAATGAATATTTCCTCCAAGATATGCCACTTCAGCGGCATTGGTACTTTCCGGAAATCGCTTCTGGTACTCAGTTATATATTTCAGCATCTTCTGTGTTTCGGGCATTGCATACGCCTGCTTATCATCAAGCCCGTCCCTGGCAATCTTCTTTTTCCGCATCTTGTCAAGTGCTGCAATGGCATTGTAACCGGCGTCTGCCTGGGAAATAGCTTTCGCGCCGCCGGTTTCCGCTTCTTTTCTGGCTTTCTCATATTCTTTGGGATCATCATACAGCAAACTGTCTACATCGATACGATACTCCGGGTACGTGTCCAGGTCCTCCATGGCAACATACCAGTAATATTCTACAGCCTTGCCGTATTGCTGAAGGTCATTGTAAACTTCGGCGCAATTATATTTAAACTCATATACTTTCCATTTGTCATCGGGAAACTTCTTAAAAAACTCCTCATACCTTACAAGGGCCTTTTCATACATCGACTTGTCTTTTTTCTGCTGAGCTTCTGCATGATAATACAGGCAGATATTTGCCAGAGCCTTTTTCACGTGGCCCCGGGCCATGTCAATAATGGCCTTCTCGTTTGAATTTTTGGAATACCACTCACTTCCGGGCTGATAATAATCAACAAGTTTTTCCCGTTCCTTGTTGGCCCGGTCATGTTTCTTTTTCACCACATAGCATTCGATCAGTTTGTGCTGAGCAATAGGCGCATCCTTATAATATGGGTAGTTTTTCAGCGCGGTCTCCAGCGCAACAATAGCATCATCAAACTGGCCATGGTCCCTGTTTTTCATGCCGATCGTATAAATAATGTAATCCTCATAGGGCCGGTGGCCGACCTTTTTGAAAAACTTGATTGCCTCTGTAGCACCCTGGGGCATATCGGAAAAAGATATCGCCATGAATTCCAGCGCTTCATCCCGGAATTCCTGTTTTACATACTCACCGGCATCGCACTTTTCCACATATTCAAAAAAGAGGTTTACCGCTTTATCAAAAGCCGCCATATTGTAGTATAATTCGGCTTTCCGGTAATGGGTCATTTCCCAGACTTCGATGTTGACTTCCTCTTTTTTGACTTTTTCAAAGCATTTCAGTGCCTTTGAATTATGCTGGTTCATATAGGCAAAATCTCCAAGGCGGAACCAGGCTGCCGATGCCCGCACACTGTTGGGAGTATTTTCTACAATTTTTCTGAAATGCTTCTCAGATTCATCAAGTTCTCCTGCCAGCAAAAGAATATTTCCAATCTGATAGTTTGCCTCATCGGTCTTTTTGAATTCCGGATATTCCGCAACAAGTCTTCGATACATTTCCAGGGATTCGGAATAATCAGGGACCGGATTAACCGGCATTTTACCTGTCTCACCACCGCTTTCCCAGCGGCTCATAGCTTTCTCATACTTATTTCTCTTTTTAATATACCGGTCTCGTGCCCGGTTATAATACATTGTCGCCAGTTCGAACATGATATCTGCACACCGTTCACTCTTGCGATCGCTGCACTGTTTTGCCAGCAAGCCCTCAAATTGTGTAATATTTTTTGAAAGACTTCCCTGGTCAATCCCTTTGTCGACCGTTTTCTTTTTCTGCATTTTGAGTTTTTTCTGCTGAAGCCGTCGAAGCTTCTCCTGAAGCTCCCGCTTCTTTCTCTCTGCATCCTTATCCGCATGGACAGAAACCGGCATTATAAGCGCTAAAGTAATGCTGGTAATAAGAACAACGACAACTGCAGGACTTTTTTGTTTGAAACACATGGTTTGTTATCCCCCAGAATTATTATTTATTCGCTTAATCTTTTTTCCGGCCTAAACAATACTTGCTGCCTTGCACGTCTAAAAGGCCCTAAGCGAAAATATATTATGATATTTGTATCAGCAAACAACTTTGTGTGTAAATTTAATACTTTTTTGAAATTCGCCTTTCCAACTACTCAATATCCTGGAGCTCTTCCTGGAGTTTCTGGATTTCTTCATCGAGCTCCTGTGCCTTTTCCCGCTCCTTTTTAATGGCCCGGTCATCAGTACCCATCAGGCTTATCACTTTTGCAAGTGCATATTCGGCATCCAT
>WJKA01000139.1 GCA_014729375.1 Chitinivibrionales bacterium | reverse complement strand
CTCAGGGGCTGCTGCTCAAAGAGCGCCACTATTTCAACCTGTATACATCACTGCAATTGCGCGCTGTCGATATGGGCAGTGAAGGCAACTCACTGTCGGCCACCTGGTTTTGCGTGCCTGCCTATCGTGTTTTCTGGGGCAGCAGCCGGCAATGGAGTTTCGGGTTCGAGTATTTCATGGCCAACCCGCGCAAGCTGCCGATGAAACTGGTGCAGTATATGGTCGACCCCGACCGTATCGAGTTCGACAACTCGGCGCGCAGGATGGTCGATTATCTGTTCTGGGGCGTGCAATACAGCCGCCGCCATTTCCGCATCGAGACCACCCTGGCACACCACCCCAGCTTTGCGGGACCGAAGTTCCTTGTGATGAATTTCGGGTGGAGCATTTGAGTCGATGAGAAGTCCACGGATTGCACCGATTTTCACAGATCGTAACTGGTGTATCAAATGTGATACAATTGCGCTGCAAAGCGTATCATTGCGGATAATGCCACGAGAGCCCAAAGCTGCCTTACATGTGTAACCCACTGATTTCATGCAAGAAGTTGCGTTCCTTCCACATTGGCATTCATCTTGCATTCCTGTATGGCGAACAAGGAGCACGGCATGAAAACACTGATCGAATTCATACTGTCACTGACAACGCTGGTTTTCTGGCCTGAGTAAATAACCTTAACAAGGAGGGTTTCCATGAAACTCACAATCAAAACAATCACAGCGGCATCACTTGTCGCGGCGCTGTTTGCCGGATGCGGCCTGAATCCGTTCGGTTCCGGACAACTGGGCGGCCTGGACCTGTTCGCAAAAGTCGGCAAGGCGGTGGAGAAGCCGGCGCAGATCAACGACGATGAAAACAGCAAGCAGAAGTCGGCCGAGAAGCTGGCCTCGCAGAGTGTCAATAATCTCGCCAAACGGCAATCGGCATTGAAAGGTGTTGTCTCACAGACAATCGAACCGCTGGGCGGAGGCAAATACAAATATATCGAGACGGTCAGCAACAAGGTAACCAATTACGATGCGCAGCGGAAGGTGACCGGCACCGGCGAAGTGGTCTTCATGTCGACCCAGACAAGCATCCCCTCCCTGGGCGATCTTGACACCACGCAGATCACCGATGTGCTCTCCTGGCATTTCAACGGCCGCGAGGTCAAGCTGTGGAAAGGTGAGATCGATTCGCTGGTACTGACGGTTGCATTCAGCAGCACGGGTCTGGATGATGTCAAGCCCGGGCTGACTACCGCCTGGGGCAAGAATATCACCGGCGACATTGCGCTGGGACAGGGCGATACGGCCTATATCGCGCTGGATTCGCTGGATGATGTCAACCACACCCAGTATGGCGAAGGGCACTTCTTCGATGCGCACACCGGACGCAACAACGACGGCGATCCGCAGTCATTCGACTTTACCCTTTCCGTCATCCACCAGAACCTGCAGGAACCATCAAAGCCCTACGAGCGCTGGGAAGACAATGCCGGTACCATGCAGTTTGCCCTGCCGTGGGGCGCCGGCGGCGATTCGCTCTATTTCGATGTCGAATTCTCAACGGTCAATAGCACCTCGCCAAGTACGATCGATTACAAACGCGTGGGTACTATTACCGACGGTAACGGCGTTGTCCGCGTGAAATTCGAGCATTACGAAAAGGGTATCGGCGGGACCGGCTACACCGATTACTTTGATGAAAACGGTGACCCGATTGGCAACAATTAGTATTTTACAGGAACTATGAAAGTTACTGCATTTTCGATCCTTATCTCACTCACAGCTCTCTGCTTTGTGGCCCTGTGCCAGGAAGCAGAGAGTACTGTTGTTTTAGAGCCCAGAGTTGCCCGATATACATACGACGCCATTCCCAAGGACCCGCTGGCCTCGGCGCTCTTCTCCGCAACCCTTCCGGGGACCGGGCAGATTTACAACAAGGAATACGTGCGCGGCGTTGCGACCGGTGCGCTGTTTTATGCTTCGGCAATTACGGTGCGGATGCTGATTAATCACTGGGAAGAGCTCAACACCGATACGTTTTACATTGCCGAGACCGATGGATTCGGCAACACAATTTCACCGGAAATTGTGCATCAGGCTACGGCACTTAAGCCCGATGACGAACAGGTCGGCCTGCCAACCGAAGAGAAGGTCCTGTTGATTACCGCACTGACAATTGCGGGCGGGTCGTATGTGTTTGGCATCATCGATTCGTTTCTCGGCGCCAGGCGCTACAACGAAAAACTCATCGCCTCCCGGAGGCGCAAACTCGACTTCGATATGGCCTATTCGCCTGCGCGCGGCCGCCTCGATTGTGCGGCAATATACCGTTTTTGATCCTGCTTGCAATTCCCGTTTATTTTATGGTACAATTGAGGCATACGCGGCGGCCTCAGACCGGAAATCACAGCTTGTCGCGCAAAAAAGGAACAGTGTATGCGAATAGTGAGTATCATGGCTGGTACGATAGCCGCGTTGTGCATAGCCTGTGCGACTGTCACGACCGAAAAGGCCGCAAGCACATCCCCCGCGGCGACAGCCGACCAGCCCTATCCCGAATACAGCGGCGAGAAAAAGCGCGTGCAGGTGCTGCGGTTCGGGATTCCAAAAGAGATTGCCGACAAATACCCCGAGCTGGCCGACAAGCGCGTGGG
>WJKA01000138.1 GCA_014729375.1 Chitinivibrionales bacterium | reverse complement strand
ATCCAACGGTAACTGTCTTCGGGCAGCTTATGGCAAAAGGCACTGCGGAAAGTCCTGTTTTGTTCCGGTCGGCAAATAAAAGCCCCAAACCCTGGGACTGGGACCGGATTTATTGCAGAAGCCGGAACCGGTCGGTGTTTGAACATTGCATTGTTCAGCATTGCAACTACGGGCTTTTTGCAGAAAATGGTTCGGTAACAATTACCAGTTGCCTTTTTGAACACAATTCGCTTCACGGCCTGGTGGTGAAAAATTCTGATGTTTCGATTACGGGAACAACTTTTCATAATGGACACGTTCTTGCAGTTTTTCTTCAGGAAGGTGCCGAGGTAAGGGCTGAAAGCCTGAAAGTCATCAATAATATTACCGGTATGGCCTGCATGGAAAAATCATTGCTGAATCTTACCGGCGGCGAGATTGCAAAAAATACGAATGGTCTGGTTGTAAAGGATAATGCCTCGGTGGGAATAGTTGCCGCGGATATAACCCGCAACCGGAAAGGACTTGTTTCCCTGTCTGAGATATCGAAAAAAGTGCGTGAAATGGTGTATGCAAACGGCGTTGACGTATCCGTAGTATCCCGGAGTGAGATGGAGAAATTGTTGAAACCTCCCGAGGAAGTTGAATCGATCGTGCTGCCGAAGACAAAAACCGCTATAGATGTCGGAGAGGATTTCAAACCCGGTTTTTCGGCAACCGCGGCGCCGCGTCAGCAGACTGTCAGCTTTATGGGAAATGTTACGGCAGGTTTTAAATATTTCATGCCGAATTCCAGGAGCCACACAATTACCTACAGTGAAATTGATACCTCGTACGGTACAGACGATACCTCGTATTCTGTCCGCTATCGTACCAAAGACACCCTGGTCATGCAGAGTACGTATCCGGGAGAACAGAGTGACGAGGTATATGCGGGATTGCAGCCTGAAATGCAGATATTTGCCAGCGGCCGTCGCAAGGGAGCCGACCTTAACCTGCTCATGGATATTTACGGGAATGACTGGATCGACCTTCCGTTGCATATGAGGAAGAACACGTTTAATCTTTCGATGAATTATTACAATCAGCACATGGTAATCGGCGATTTTTACGAAAGCGGCTCGAAAACATCGCTGGAAAGCCGGAAATTTACCGGTGTGCGATATGCCGGTGAATACATGCCCATGGGCAAGGGGACGAACCGCCTTTCATTCAAGCTTGCGGCAGGGGAGACAGAGTTCCCCAAAGATGTCGGTGATAATGATATCACCCTGTATAACGACACCGTGGATACCGGGATGTCAATCCGTCAGCAGATGACGTACCTTGCCGGGGTATCGGTGAAGCCCACCTTGAATTCGGTGGTAAATGTAAAGGGGATAATTTCGCGCGATCAGAGCTATGAGCCGCTGTTCAGGGGTGTGCTTGCGGATCCCGAGGCCCCCGCACCGATCAAGGCGCAGACCGGTGTTATTGACGGCCGCGTGTACCTGTTCGATGACAAGCTTGCCCTGACTGCGGAGCTCGATGTCGGCGTGCACGACACGCTTGATTCCACTCAGGCCGATAAAATCGAGGAAATTGCATGGTATAACCCCCAGGTCGGCGAAGCTGTTCCTGCAGTGTTCCGGAAAATCCCCGATCGCCATCTCGGTCACTGGGCAATGTCTGTCGGTGCTGAAGGAATCTATAGCGGCTACGATCTGTCGGCGGGTTTTACCCGTATCGGGCCGGAATATTTTTCTGCAGGAAACCCCTACCTGGAGGCCGACCGGTATATTGCAGAGATGGCCGGCGAAAAGACAATTATCGAGAACCTGACGGCAACCGGGGAATATGAGTATGAAACGCGATATGCGTCGAGCACATTTAATCTGAATGCTGAGGAATCCGGGCCGACACATGTACACACCCTCGATCTTGCCGGTGAATATGCATTCAGTCCCCGATTTCCGACCATTGGCCTGGATTACCAGTTGATGATCGAGAATACTGAAGAACCGGGGGAAAAATATCATTCCGTTGTCAGCGATTCCAGCTACAATGCAGACAGTTCCATGATAACGTATACGTATCAAACTGATACAATCCCCACAGCATACAACGAAATCGACGTGAAAAACACCTGGGGTATCGAGTTTAAACAGCGGTTTGACAATGGAATAAATTACAGTCTGAAATACAGAACAATGTGGGACAATGAATTGACCGAGTACCCGAATCCTGAACTGGTTATAGAGGATGACGGATGGCAGCATCAGATTCGCGGAAGGTTCGGTTTCAAGATCAGACGACTGATCCGGAATACCACAAAATTCAAGCTGACAACAAAGCAGGAAGAGGAATATAATTTTGAGGGCCTCTCGTATAAATTGTCCAACAAGCTTAAAGTGACGGCAATTCCCCGCAAATTAAGCTTTGAGCTGAAAGGTGAGTATTATAATCGCACCGACGACGAGGATGAGTATACGGAAGCTGGGGATACCTATGACATTCTCCGGACAAGCATGGAAACGGAATATTATTCTGCAGAGCTTTCTGCAAAATACTCGCTTTCTTCTAAAATGTCCATGACCCTGATGGGTCTGTATAAGGAGAGTTTCGATGAGACCGAAGGCTCGACTGAAAACTATGATGTGGTAATTGGAGGGTTTCACGTAACTTATTTATTTTAGTTGAATGGAAGTTCAACGAAAAAAGTCTGTTTTCCCGGCGCGTTCTTTCGCGTTTTTTTTATCCCGCCCGGTGCTTGTTTTCATATGCGTTTTTCCCCGCCTGATACATTCCATGATGCTGATTCCCATGGATGATACACAAGCTGATCATTTGAAAAGCTACGGGCTGGTGTATTCAATGCTGAAAGATGGTATCAAGGTATTCTGGTGTCTCAATTACCGGGGCGGTTCGTTTGTAGCTGAGAACAGTGAAAAGTTCGAACTGAAGGCACGGGTTGCGGGCATTGATATCAAAAAGATTTCATCGGTTGACTGGGCGGGCATACTGGAAACAATCGAAAATAACAACATGGAAAAGGTTACGCTGGAAAAGGCTCCCGGCATTGCTGTATATACGCCTCCCAACAAGCTTCCGTGGGACGACGCGGTAACGCTTGCGTTGACTTATGCAGATATCCCCTACGATAAAGTTTACGATGAGGAAGTGCTGGGCGGCGGGCTTTCCGATTACGACTGGCTCCACCTGCACCACGAGGATTTTACCGGTCAGTACAGCAAGTTCTACCGTTCGTTTCATCATACAGCATGGTATCAGCGCCAGAAAATGGAATTGGAAAAACGGGCGAAAAAACTCGGTTTTGCCAAGGTTTCCGAGTGCAAAAAGGCGGTAGCGCTGGCCATTCGAAAGTATGTTGAACGCGGCGGTTTTCTTTTTGCGATGTGCTGCGCTCCCAATACGATCGAGATAGCCCTTGCCGCATTGGGGACCGATATCGTCGCGGAGCAGTATGACGGCGATGGTGTTGACCCGGATTACAGAAACAAGCTCAATTTCGGAAATTGCATGGCGTTTGAAGACTTTTCGATCCAGACTGACCCGCTGGCGTCATATTTCGGTAATATTGATGTCAACAAGGTTAATACGCCGCTCAGGGTTCCTGCCCGGGATTTTGAGTTGTTTGATTTCAGTGCCAAGTTCGACCCGGTGCCGTCAATGCTGATCCAGTGTCATCGGAAAACAGTTCGGGGTTTTTTCGGACTGGCTACATCGTATAATAAAAATGTCATGAAAAAGAGCGTCATAGTCCTGGGCTTTGTGCCGGGGACAGACCGGGTACGGTACCTTCACGGGGTCCGGGGCAAGGGGATGTTTGCCTATTACGGCGGGCACGATCCTGAAGACTATACGCATGCGGTTGGAGATAAACCGACCGATCTTCAATACCACAAGAATTCGCCGGGCTATCGGCTGATCCTCAATAATGTTCTGTTTCCTGCTGCAGAGAAAAAAGAGAAAAAAACATGAAAACCGGGGGCTACAGGCTTACGAGACAAATCTGGGCCTGGGCCATGTACGACTGGGCGAACTCTGCTTTTGTCATGACTGTTACGGCATCGTTTTTCCCTGCATTTTTCAAACGGTTCTGGTGCACAGGCGTCGATGCTTCAGTGAGTACAATCCGTCTGGGATACGGCAATTTTGCCGCGGGGCTGATAATTGCGCTTCTTTCTCCTTTTCTCGGTGCACTGGCCGGTGCAGGGAAGGCGAAAAAAGAGTTTCTGGGCTTTTTCATGATGATTGGTGCATTGATGGCCGGTGCGCTCTTTTTTGTCGAAAAAGGAGCATGGATTGCCGCACTCTCTGTATTTATGCTCGGAAGGACCGGTTTTTCTCTTGCAAACCTTTTTTACGATTCGCTGCTTTCCGATGTAACCGATAATGAGTATGCCGACCTGGTTTCTTCACTGGGATACTCTATCGGGTACCTCGGATGCGGTTTGCTGTATGCAGTTAATCTTGTAATGTATGCCAGGCCAGCCTGGTTCGGTATTGCTTCACGCGCAACGGCTGTCCGTGTCGCATTTCTGATCGTGGGGGCCTGGTGGATGGTGTTTTCGATTCCATTGCTGGTAATGGTCAAACAGCGGGAACGAAAGCATACGAAAAAGGCGGCTGAAATTATCAGTGAGGGGATTGTTCGGCTGAAACATACTTTTTCTGAGATACTCGGCAACCGGACCGTGCTCCTATTTTTGATCGCGTACTGGTGTTACATTGACGGAGTGCATACCGTATACATGATGGCGCTGGATTTCGGGCTGTCGCTCAATATTGATGAGGCTGTTTTGATGAAAGCGCTGCTGCTGGTCCAGTTAGTCGGATTTCCCAGTACCCTGCTTTTCGGCTATTTCGCGCAGCGTGCCGGTACTAAAGCGGCAATTCTTGTTGCAGTGGGGATTTATATCTGCGTTGCACTTGGCGGGTCCTGGATTATGAAAACAGCGGCCCATTTTGTGATTCTCGCCTGCCTGACCGGCGTGGCACAGGGTGCAACCCAGGCATTAAGCCGCTCGTTTTTTGTTAAAATCGTACCCCGGGAAAAATCATCAGATTATTTTGGGTTCTATAACCTTATTGGAAAATTTGCAGTTGTCCTTGGGCCCGGTATCGTTGCCACGGCAAATCTTTTTGCACGCTCCCTTGGCTATACCGGCGAAACAGCCTCGCGGCTGGGCATATCGACACTGGCCGTGTTGTTTATCAGTGGAAGTATCGTGCTCGCTTTTGTGCCGGAGCCGCCGCGAAAAACATAGCAGAACCATGCAGAAAAAAGGCGATATAGAAACAAATTATGATATCCGCAGCTTTGATGCTGATATCCCGCTTGCAGAATACAAGAGTTTGCCAAAAAATCCTATATATATAGTTGTCGATAATTTACGGAGTGCTTTTAATGTCGGTTCAATATTCAGAATAGCTGATATCCTGCGCGTACAGGGCCTTTTTCTGTGTGGATACACGGCTTTTCCACCGCATGTCAAACTGAAAAAAACATCGCTGGGTACAATCGAGTATGTTCCCTGGAAACGGTTTGAGCGAACAGCAGATGCTGTTGACTTTTTAAAAAAGAAAAATATTCCGGTATGGGCCGCTGAAACAACATCGATATCACAGAAGTATAATGCGGTATCCTATCCGTGCGAGCTCGGTGTGGTGTTCGGCAATGAAGCGCTGGGGGTGAGCAGGGAGGTCGTAAATATGTGCGATGCGGTAATTGAAATTCCCACGTATGGATTCAAGAATTCGCTGAATGTCGCGGCCGCATGCGCGGTTATTGGCTATAAATTTATTGAATGTGTGAATTCTGAAAAGGGGCACCCCGGTGATCAGCGGTAGCTTATTCTTTTTTCATCGCGGATTCTTTTGCGCTTTGCCGCATTGGTTTTCCGTTTTTTCTCTTCACTCGGTTTTTCATAATGTCGGTATTTTTTCACATCAGAGAGAATGCCTGCGCGCTCGCAGGTCTTGGTAAATCGCCGAAGCGCCTTCTCAATAGCTTCATTGTCTCGAACCTGAATACCGTTCATGCAGCACTCAACCTTCCTTTCCTGAAAAAAAATAAATTCGATAATCCAGTAAAATACAGTATGCCTTTTCAAAAGGCAAAAGATTTGTGATCGGGAATGACAAAAAAGCCTGGTGCAGCAGGAATAATCGGCTGAAAAATATCGGGTTGCCTGCCAATTGTTATTTTCTGGTTTCAAAACATGAAAGATATGGAGGTGGAAATGATCCGGATATGTATACTGATTCTTGCGTTTATTCTGACAGGTTGTTCCAGTAAAAAGCCTGAACTGACATTCATGATAGGCGGTACGGCAAATGAATTTTCATTCTGGGAGAAAACAATTGCGGATTTCACGGAAAAAACCGGTATTTCTGTTGAACTGCTCAGGTCGGCGACTCAAACTGAGCAACGCAAACAGCAGATATTGATCGCATTACGGGGCAAGCAGCCCGATCCGGATATCGTGGTCATGGATATTGCCTGGATTGGCCAGATGGCGCGTTCCGGATGGCTCAAAGATTTATTTCAATACCAGATCGACACGTCGGCTTTTTTTTCAAATATCATAACCCTGGCGGATATATACAATTCCGGGCTGATTGGTGTTCCGCTCTACGTTGATGCCGGGATTTTGTATTACCGCACGGACCTGCTGGCAAAATACGGGTATGACGGTCCTCCTGATACCTGGGATGCGCTTGTTTCCATGGCGAAAGACATTCAGGAAAAGGAACGGGTGCAGAATCCGGATTTCTGGGGGTTCGTATGGCAGGGTGCTCAATATGAGGGACTGGTGTGTACCGCGCTTGAGTTTTTTGTTTCCGCCGGCGGCGGATTTTTTGACAGCAAGGGAAATCCGCGTATCAACAGCCGGGCAAATACCGCTGCGCTTGGTTTTATGAGGGACTGCATCCATACGTACGGCATTTCACCACCGAATACATATACTGATATGAAAGAAGAGGAAGTCAGGCTCGTATTTCACAACAGCAACGCACTTTTCGAACGCAACTGGCCCTACGCGGCAAAGCTTCATGATACACCGGAGGCCCCGGTGAACGGAAAGTATGCATTCGGTGTTCTTCCGCACTTTAAGGGCCACTTGAGCGCATCGGCGCTTGGTGGATGGCATGCAGGAATTTCCGCGTACTCAGACAGGACCGAAGATGCGGCTGAATTTATAAAATTCATTACTTCACGGAAAGTCCAGCAGGAATTGCTGACAGAACTTGGCCACAATCCCGGCAGGAAGGATATTTATTCGGGTGCAGGTGCAAAAACCGAGCGTCTTGCATCGCTTAAAGATATTTTTTCCTCTGCAGTGCCGCGTCCGACGGTACCGTATTACTCGCAGGTTTCCCAGGTCCTTCAAAAGTATCTTAATGCAGGGCTGGCAAACAGCATGGAGCCCTCACGCGCATTATCAGAGGCACAGAAAGAAATTGAACGCATCAAACAGGATTATGAAAACTGAAAAAAACGGAAACGTTCCTGGTGAAATTATTACTCCCTGGGTACTGCTGGCGCCGGTAGTTTTTGTCGTCGTGCTTTTTATTCTGGTCCCTGTCCTGGGATCGTTTCATAACAGCTTGTTCAGGGATGTTACCTATTTGCCGAAAGAGTTTATCGGAATGGATAACTTTGTCCGGCTTTTTTACAACAAAGATTTTCACCATGCACTTACGTTCACCCTTTTGTTTACATGTGCTGCTGTTGCGCTTGAGGCTTTCTTCGGCCTTCTGTTTGCGCTTCTGCTCAACGAAACGTTTAAAGGACGTGGATTTTTGCGGACTATTATTCTTATCCCGTGGGCGATCCCCACGATTGTGTCGGCAAAAGTATGGCAACTCATTTT
>WJKA01000137.1 GCA_014729375.1 Chitinivibrionales bacterium | reverse complement strand
GGCCCGGGACATAGACTGCCTCGGTGAGAAATATGCTGCCGTCGGGACCGCCTCCCTGCTCCCATCGGTAAAACTCCAGGCTGTCGCCCCGCAAGCCGGTTGCCGCAATGATATCGCCTATCCGCATATCGAACCGGAACGGCACCGCACAATCGGTCCATTCGTCCGGGGGAAGTTCCATCGTAAAAGTGTCCCTGAGCGACAGTGTCGTGGCTCGTCCGAAATCAAGTGCGACATTCTCCTTTGTCTTTACCCATAGAAGCCGCCCGGGAAGACAGTCAAAATAGCCCAGCGAATCATACTCAGGTGAATATTCAATCCATTTTTCATTCTCAAGCGCATTGGCTTCAACGGGGAGCCACCTGAATATGCGGGCATTTTTCCGGCTGTACGCCCATGCAGCGCCCGGTTCTGCAGTGCTCCGCATGACATACGCAACCGACCTGCTGTCGGGCATTGCTGTTGTGTGAAGCGGATACCAGGTCATCATTTCGGTGGTGACCGGGTCGGATATGGAACGGATTGTCTGCCGGGAAAGGTCGATCGTGTCCACATGCGAGCCGTCATCGACAATCAGCCAGATCCGCATGCCGTTGTCCTCGGTACCGCGGCCGTCAATCATGGTGATTATCGTGTCGGAAAACGCGGCAAGTGTGCCCGAGCTGTCCGGCACTGCCTTGTAAATGGATTCGGCGCCTTTGGCATAGTACAGCCGCCACCGGGCATTGAGAATATTATCACGCAGCACAAACGTATCGCTGATCATGTTCTGCATCGCAATATCGACCACCGTGTTCGTTTCACTGGTAAATGCCAGCGACGGCGCCGTCGTGTCGACCATGGGGAAAAATGGTATTTTCAGATCGCCCGAATACAGCCCGTTCGTTTTAACATACACCAGGTTCTGCGCAGTGTCACGCATCGTGCCCCGCTCGACAACAAAATCAGTGCCGGTCATGCGGTAAATCATGACATCATCGGCAGTATACCCCGCGGGAATGGAATCATAGCGGAACCCCATAAAAAACGGCTGTGACGGTTGCGGATTTGCGAAATACATGCCCACGCCTGCCGGAACGAACCCGTCAAGCACCGATGTTTCCGGCGCGTAATTGTAGACAATATCTGTCGTTGGAGGAATCGTATACCCGGCATCCTTCCACAGCAGCACAGTGCTGTTGAATATCCTGACCGTGTCTTTGGTGAAATAGGTGACACGCTGCCAGGTGTATGACGGCGTGATTACCGTATCGCGGGAGTTCTGTGTCGGCAGTGACGGCACCCCGCCGCTCCGCTTGAGCCACATCGAAATACAGTACACTGCATCGAAAACAAGCGCCTCTTCGTCAAGAGTAATCGAGTCCACATTGACGGTGTCGTCAACGGCAAGCCAGACAGCGGGCGTATCCAGGCTGAATGTCGTGGTATCGAGATTGATACCGTACCGGCGGCTGATACCGTCGAAATGATCGACATTCCAGGTGATAATGATCCGGTTTGTTGCCGTGTCAAACAGTGCGCCGGTGATTTCGATTGAATTAACAATGCTTCCGGTGTCTGCGGCCGGGGTTGAATCGCTTTTCGATGAATTCTGCGTGACCAGCGACCAGAGACCGTCTTTGCGAATCTGAAGCCCGAAATAGTAGCGCGTGCCGGCGTTGAGCCCGGTTGCCGTATCCACGGTATCTGTTACGCCGGGAGTCAGGGTCAGCAGGGAAAGCGCCCCGGGAGGATCTTCGGGGACCGCCGCGGTACCGTACCATATTCGTATGCTGTCAACATTGGCGACCGCGCTCCAGGAGAGTGCAATGGTTTCGGAGTTGAGCGCTGACGTATGCAGCACCACCGGATTGGCGGGGCGCGGATTGCCTGCAGTGAAGTTTGTCATTGCCGTGTCGCTGCTCAGCAGCAGGGATTTACCCTCAAGCAGGGCCCGCACATACACGGTTTTTTCTTCACCGCCCAGAAGCGGGTCGGAAAACACGGTGGAATACGTGTCAGCGGCCATTGATGCTGCCACGGCCGGGGCATCAAGCCAGATTACCGCGCCTGTATCGCCAAAATCCGCGGTTGCCGTGATACCATACCAGACGCCGATCCGCGAAACCGTCTGCGTGTCGATACTTGAAACGCTGTCGAGTGTCAGCCGTGCCGAATCGCCGCCGAGGTATGAGCCGGTTATCACGAGGTCGTTTGACGGCCGCGTGGTGTCTCGCATCAGGACAAGGTACCCGTTGATCGGCTGGAACCCCGAGGGATGGTCGCCTTGCCACTCGACCGAGGTCATGAATCCATAGGCGGTGTCCGCGGGTGACAGAGCAGGGACCGTCACCGTATCGATTGCCGGATCACCGGCCGCGTGCAGCGCGGAGACACTGTATTTCAAAAGCAGCGTTCCCGGCGTTTGATCGGTGGGCAGCGCATTGGCCAGAACCCAGAGCTGTACCGAATCGGCAAACGGCGGCGGGAATGCAGTGTCGATTCCCGCATGGCCTTCAAACACCAGCTCGACCGTTGTATCGTTGATACAGGTACCGCGTATCCGCATCGGGTTCTGTCCTTCATCATAGATAAGAATGGAATCACTCAGGAATGCGGTATCGCGTCCTCCGGGGCCGCCCGCGACAAGGCGTACCTGATACGATCCTGATGCTGCATATGCATGGGACGGGTTGCGGTCCGACGATGAATTCCCGTCACCAAAATCCCATTGCCACGTGTCGACCTTTCCCTTTGACGTGTCGGAGAACGGTACCGGCGAGCCGACAAGCGCGGTTTTAGGCGAGGTAAATCCTGCGGCCGGCGGCTGATAAAACGCAAAATTATTCTGCACAACCGGCTGCTGCACAGCCCCCACACGGTCAATTGCCCGCGCGGAGACCGTATATGCCGTATCGATAAACCGGCTGCCGGGTATGGCATACGACCATGCAACGGTCCCGGTTGCTGCCAGCCACAGCGAATCGGCATCGACCCACGCATTGCCGTTCCAGTAGCGTCCGGAAACACTGCTCCGGATACTGATACTCACCGCCTGGACTCCGGAAGTCGCATCAGAGGCAGTGCCGTTTATCGTATCGGTCCAGGTGCCGGGGTTCATGACTGCTCCCGGAGCAGGAGTGAGGATTACCGATGACGGCGGGGTGATATCGAACACTGTTGTATCGCCGACCCAGGCGCCGGTATTACCGATTGCATCTTTGAACTGTGCATAGATTGTTCTGGAGCCGTCGCCGCTGCCGGAAATGTCGATACTGTCTGCTGCAGCGTATGGTTTCCAGGCTGCAAGCGGGTCCTGCGACAGTGCGATCCGCATGCTGTCGGCACTTGTGGCTGTCAACCTGAGGTAGGGGTCCGGGTCCGCAGTGTAGCCGTCCTGGTCGGTAACAAGGATTTCCGGATTGAGCGGCGCGGTGTTGTCATAGGAGAATGCCCCCGATGCCGGCGTGCCCGAAACAGTGCCGACAAGGTCGGTGCCGCGCGCCCAGACAGAATACACGCCGTCATCAAGCGACGCCGTGGTCAGCGGATAATACCACGAGGCCGTATTGGTTGCCGGAAGCCAGATCGGTGTGGCCGACGACACCCATGCCGTGCCGTTCCAGTAATTTGAATTCAACTGGCTCTGGATTGATACTTCAACCAGGACCACTCCTGATGCATTGTCCGATGCAGTCCCTTCAATGCGCCCGGGCCACGCGGCCGCGTTGAATGTTCCCGCGGTCGAGATTGTTGCTGTCGGCGCGGTGATATCGTACGTAGTCGAATCGCTGATCCAGATCGACCGGTTGTCGCTGGAATCACGGTACTGCACATATACCCGCGCACCGTTGCCCGATCCAACACTCGAAATATCGATACTGTCGGATACGGCAAAGGCTTTCCAGGAGATCGTGTCGCTTGCCGACAACCCGATCCTCATTTCGGAGACATCGGTGGCATTGAGCGAGAGCCGCGGGGTGGCATCCGAGGTAAATCCGCTGCTGTCAACGATCGTAATCTGCGCGCCCGCAGGCCCGCTGCTGTCATAGCCGAATGAGGCAGAGGTCGGATTTCCCTGCACATTGCCCGCCGAATCGGTTGCCCTGCAGGTGACATAGTACTGCCCGTTGCTCAGGCTGTCTGCCGGGATCGACAGCGACCAGGACCACGAATATCCCGCTCCTGCGGTAATGCCTGATGAGAGATATACCGCCCTCCCCCACCCCGATCCGGTCCAGTAGCCGGGCGGCGAGACCCGCTCCACCTGTACTTCAACGAGACTGACTCCCGAGGTCGAATCGGTCGCGGTCCCGGTTATCGCTCCGGGCCAGGTGCTCTTGTTGTACGTGCCTGTCGTGGCGATTGTCGACCGCGGATCGGTGCCGTCGTACACCGTATTATCACTTACCCACCCCGAAACATTGCCCACGATATCCTTGAACTGCGCATACACGGTCACCGGGCCGTCGCCACCGGCTGCAACAGGAATACTGTCCGATGATGCATACACTTTCCATGAAGTGGTATCTGTGCCGAACGCAAGCCGCATGCTGTCTGCATTCGATGACGTAATAGTCAATGGCGGGTCGGTATCGTTGGTATAGCCGCTGTTGTCGGTGATTGCGACAGTGCCCGACGGCGGCGTGTTGTCATAGGTAAAGGTGTTTGTTCCGAGCACGATCTGCTGATTACCTGCCCGGTCGGTCGCGCGGGATTTAATCTGGTAGATACCGTCGGTCATGGTGGCATCGGTGATCCGGTAGTGCCACGATGAGGTCCCGGTTGATGCAAGCCAGAACGTATCGCCGGACGTAAATTGCCAGCTTGAGCCGTTCCAGTTCTGACTCGTGGTCTGGTTGTAAATGCTGATTTGCACGGAAGACACCCCGGAGGTTACATCAGTAGCGGTTCCTTTGATTGAATCTTGCCAGGTTGTTGCGTTAAAAAGGCCCGCGGTTGAGATGTTGGAATTTGGAGGAGTAACATCATAGACCGTGCTGTCAACCACCCAGGGAGATTCATTGCCGGCGACATCCTTATACCGTG
>WJKA01000136.1 GCA_014729375.1 Chitinivibrionales bacterium | reverse complement strand
GCTTTTGGCGCCCGGATTGCGGGCATCGTGGAACATATCCGCGGATGCAGACCTGCGCTACCGGCTGTCGGACTGGCAATACCATGACGGCGGAGTGCATGTTGCAGGCGTATCGGTGCGCAAGACATTCTCTGACAGTAAAGGCGATCGGCTGACACTGTTCGGGCTTGTCGAAACGTATGATAACTTTTCGGAAATCATGCCCCACGAGCTGTACGGGCGGCTCAAGGGGCCGCTGGGAAGCTGGAATGTTACGCTCGGCCGTTTCGGCCTGCCGTACGGACTGCTGACCGGTTTCACGACATCACGACTGCTTTACGATATGCTTCACCATGAGCTGCTGGGCTTTAATGTAGACAACGGAATCATGCTCTCGGGTGTGGTGGGCATGGTCGATTATGCGGTTTCGGTGACCCAGGGTTATGGGCCGCATCATGTTCCCGGTTTTCCCGGTCACGGCCTTGGCGCCGGTCGGCTGGGATTCACTCTGGGTGACGCCGCAGAGATTATTGTCGGCGTATCAGGGGCATACGGCAAAACATCGCACGCACACCACCGCGACATGACTACAGAACTGGCACTCGGCGCAGTCGATGCGACTGCGTACCTCGGACGGCTTTTATGCCGTATCGAGCTGAGTGCCGGCAAAGTCGACAGCGACTTTTTTGGTGCGGGGTTCGCAGCCTTTGATTATGCCCTGTTGCCGCGCCTCGAAATAAACCTGGCAATCACAGGTACTCTTCATGGTGCCGATACCGACGAGGCCCTGTTTGCCGGAGTAACATTCAAACCACAATGGTTTACATTGAGAGGAGGATATCGCTATGCGTATCACAACAAACCCAATCACCAGGCGGCACTACAGTTCTATCGCCTGTTTACTTTTAATTTCTAGCTCAATTGCGGTATTCGCTCAGGAGGTTTACCTGTGCGTCTGGCGCAATCCGGAGCGGACCATGACGAAAATCTTCCCTGAAGCAAAGGATTATATCACGATCAATGAAAAGATAACGCCTTCGCAACTGAAATTGATTGAAGAAAAAGTCGGATTCGAGGTTCTTCCGGGCCAGCGGGATATTTTTCCCTATTACACGATGATCGGAGAAGAGGGCGAACATATCGGCACAATTATCGCCGTTACCCAGAAAGGCGAATTCGGTGCTATTGAGATCGTTTTCGGACTTGACATAAACCTGGTAATCCAGGGCCTGTATGTGCAGCGCACCCGCGAGCGCGACCAGCAGTTTAAAAAGCGGGAGTTTCTCGACCTGTTTGTCGGTCAGGAAGCCCATGATGCGCTCTCTTTCAAGAAGCTTTACAAGGGACCCGAAACCCCGGGAACATCAGCGGTAATACGGGGACTGATAAAAGAATTGACTACGTATAAGATTGTCGTGCTTGCCGGCAAAGACAAAGGGAAATAGATGTACTGCCCATTATCCCGGCAACACCAAAGACCGGCTAAAAGCCGACAACCGGCAACCCCGGCACATGCTCGAAATGCCTATCGGAGGTTATCAGGTGTGAAACAGTTTCGAATGCCGAAGCGGCAATCCAGATATCGTTTGTCGGAATAGGACGCCCCTTTGCACGAAGCTCCTTTACGAGCAAGCCATAACGGCCTGCAGCAGATTGACTGCTAGGAGATTTGATTTATTTGACTTACAGTAATTAAGATACATTGCTTGATTATGCTGGAGCAACAATTTTGCAGAATTCATCCGGAATTTCGGGGGTTCTGGATTTAAATCTCATCTTTCTGCGGTTGTTTGGGAACCCGAAAACGCTCGTTTTCGGTGAAAAGGCAAAAGCAGTACCAGGGGCTTAACAGCAAGGGGATACGCGCAGAAGGATGAGCCGGCAATCGAGCCGGGCCGCCACTGTAATTTGCCCTACACCTGTGCATATTTTGATCATTGCAATAAACCGGGACCTGAGTATTCAATAGGTGAGCTTTGCCGCGGCGGCAAGACAATCGCACAACTCGAAAAAATGGGGATAACACTTTTGAAAGATATCCCTTCTACTGTCCTGTTATCCGATTGACAATCTATTTCCCGAATATATATTACTCTTTGTAAGGCTATCCCACCTGTTTTAAAAGGAGGCGTTATGCGACCTTCCTCAATTCACAAGCACAACAGTCAATACCTGTTTCTGATCAGTGCCGTGATGTTTTGCCTGCAATCCTTCGATGCCGCTTCCCAGACAATCTACAATGTCGGTGAGGGCCAGTCTTATTCAACTATACAGTCGGCAATCGATGCAGTCCCCCGGAACCTTGCCGGGCTTGGCGAGCAGCGGATTGTTATCCACCGGAAAACCGGCAGTGCCCCATGGATTTACACCGGGAATATTTTTCTTGAGGGCGGTGATGAAGGCATACAAAATGCTTCGACAAATGACTTTGTACGAATTACAGTGGCCGAAACCGACCGCCACAACGGCGTAGCGGGAACCGGTGTACAGCTTCTTCTTTCTGCAGGAGAGAATGTCGGAATAACCCTTCCGCATTCAATTGTCGAGTGGCTTGATATCAAGGGGAGCGACGGTGACGGGGTTGTGGATTGCAGGGGGGCCAATGTACTGCTCCAGAACCTGATCGTACACGACAATATCGTTGACGACGACAATAACGGGATCACCTGCGAGAGGACCGGCAT
>WJKA01000135.1 GCA_014729375.1 Chitinivibrionales bacterium | reverse complement strand
GGACACAGTGCTGAAACTCACTAATGAGACTATTATGTATTTTACCGGAACAATAAAAAGCTGTAGTATGTCCAGATTTGCGAAAATAATTATCCATTTGCGCCTGGTGTGCTGTGTTGCGGCATTCCTGAATTTCATTTCCGGATGTGCCTATTTCAACACGTTTTACAATGCCAGGGCCTATTTCAATTCATCATATCAAGAACATAAAAAGATAATGCGGGATTATCCCGACTCGACGCTTGAGCTTGATGCGGAAATTGCGGAAGGGTATGATTCTGCAATCTCTAAAAGCCTGAAGGTTCTTGATGTTTATCATAAGCAGGAGAAGTGGCATGATGATGCTGTTTTTCTGATTGGGAAAGCGCATTTTTACAAGAAAGAGTATGCCCGTGCGATTCGGCGTTTTCGTCAGGTGCAGAAGGAATTCCCGGAAAGTCCGCACATCCCGGAGTCGTACCTGTATCTGGGCAAGGCATATATGGAGGAGGAAAAACTTGACAAAGCAGAGAAAACATTCGATCTGATACTCGGAAAATATCCTCAGTTGAATAAAAAAGAAGAGGTCTCGGTACTTCTTGCACAGGTGGCGATCCGCCGTGAAGGCAAGGCGATGGCCCTTGAAATTCTGGAAAAAATACGAAAGTCAATTAAAAACGATGTAGAAAAAATGAAGCTCTTTCTTCAGATTGCAGCGTTGTATATGGATCTGGGGAAATATGATAAAGCCATCGCCCTTTTGCGGACTTCCCCGCGGAAGCGCGGCCTGAACCGTCTCTTGTATCAGATAGATTTTACGCTCCTTACCTGCTATCTCAGGGTGGATTCTTTGACAGATGCAATGCAGCTTGCTGAAAAGATGCTGAAAAACAAAGCATACGAAAGGTATGTGCCTGCCATACTTATACGAAAAGGCGCTGTTCAGGCGGAATTGGGTAACTATGATAATGCCATAGAGACCTACGAGCGCATTACCGAACGGTTTGATACCAGCAAGGTTGTTGGAAAAGCTTGGTTTGAACTGGGCGTAATTTATCAGAAGCAAAAAGGTGATTATGAAAAAGCAAAGGAGTGCTATACAAAGGCTGCCTCGCTGGTAAAGGACCCTGATATACAGGAGACGGCGGAAACGCGAAAAGAGGCGCTGATTCTGCTTGCCCGATACCGCGGTGAGCCGGATTCAACTGACACGGTTGAGATTCAGGATTCGGTTTCCGGCTGGGGACTCGAGCAGTTCAGGATGGGCGAATTGTTCTGGCTCAGTCTCGATGAGCCTGATTCCGCTCTGAAATATTATACCTCGCTGGCATCGGATACATCGGTGCGGGAGGATTCGGTGCCAAAGGCGATCTATGCTGCGGGATGGATTACCCGGAACGCAAAAAACGATACCGCAACATCGGACAGCCTTTTTAACCTGCTGATATCAAAGTATCCGACAAATATCTATGCAAAGGAGGCGCAACGGGAAAAAGGAGAGAAAGTCACGATACAAACCCGTGAAGATACTGCTGAGTATGCATTTTACCAGGCCGAACAGAAACTTTTCGAGCACGAGTACATTGAAGAGGCGATTGAGAAATATCTTGAAATATATGCATCCTATTCTGATGTAAAATATGGCCGCCGCGCGCTGTATGCAGCTGCCTGGCTTTATGATAATGTGCTCGAAAAAAATGTCACCGCGCGCAAGCTGTATATCCGGCTGTGTGATTCTTTTCCGGAATCAGAGCTGTGCAAGAATGATGTTAAACCACGCTTGAAAGTCGTAGAGGATACGCTGCGGGTGCTCCGGGCACGAAAGAAAAGGAAAGAAAAAAAGAACGGGCAGTCATTACGGAAAGACCGGAAAATAAAAGCTCCGGAAAAAAATGAAAAATCAGGTCCCCCCGGGAACCAGGGTGTTTCCCCTCCCCGGCCCGATAGTATATTAGAAGCTGGGAATAAAAACAGCAGTGAAAAAGAGGAATAATATACTCTACACAAGGAGGTCATGCATGAGAAAGGGGATGCTTTTTTTCATGGTTTCGTTTGTCGCCCTGAGCATTATCGGTTGCGGAGGCAAGCAGGTCACCAGAATCGATCCCAACACTACCACCGACTTGAGCGGCAAGTGGAATGATACCGACTCCCGCCTTGTTGCCGAAGAGATGATCGATGACTGCCTGTCCCGTCCGTGGCTGAACAACAACTATCCGAACAGTCAACCGACGATTATTGTCGGAAATGTCCGCAACAAGAGCCATGAGCATATCAATGTCGAGACATTTGTCAAAGACCTTGAGCGGACATTGATTAATTCCGGTGAAGTGGAGTTTGTGGCAAGCAAGGATGAGCGGATTCAAATTCGCGAGGAAAAAGCCGATCAGATGAGCGGGAATGCATCGGAGGAAACTATGAAAATGGCCGGTAATGAGACCGGAGCGGACCTCATGCTGATCGGAAGTATCAATACGATAGCGGATCAGGAGGGAAACAAGCGGGTAATGTATTATCAGGTCGATATGGAGCTTATCGAGATCGAATCCAACAAGAAGCTCTGGATCGGCAACAAGAAAATCAAAAAACATATCACCAAGAGTAAAGCAAAGCTTTAAGCGTTCCATTTTTCAGGAGTATGCGCAAAAAATCTTTCGGGCTTCTGCTTTGTATCGCCATTCCCCTTATACTGCTTTGCACAAGCCGGGCATTGCGCAGGGTGGAACTGTTTTCGGATATTACCACCGGCGGTGAGTATCTCCAGGGCATTGAAAAAATCCGTCAATCAAAAGATCTTTACGGAAATCTCAACCGGCTCCTGTATTACTATGACCAGGGCGTTCTTTTTCATTACGCGGGGCTGTTCGATTCAAGCCTGGTGCAATTGCAGAAAGCAGAGCAGATCAGCGAAGACCTCTATACCCGGTCAATTACCAATGAAGCCGCCTCTATTTTGACTAACGATAATCTTCGCCCCTATCGCGGCTGGCGCTATGAGCGTATCCTTCTTCATGAGCTCATGTCATTCAACTATCTTGGAAAGAACAAGTATGACGAGTCGCTGGTGGAAACGCGGAAGGTGCAGCTTGTTATCGACAATTTCCGCAGCCATGATAAAGGCCGGGAAAAATATCATGATGACGGCATGTCACATTATTTTTCATCAATAGTGTACGCCGCTCAGGGAGAAAGCGATAATTCCCATATTTCCCTTTTCAAATCAATACGGGCATACAGGGAAAGTCCGGTACCGTTGCCTGAAATTGTCTGCAATCTGGCATACCATGAATTTGATATTGCCGGGCGTGACGAGGATATCAAGCTGCTGGGACTGGAGCCGACGGTTGGGCCCGATTCTGTAACGGGGCTTGACCATGACCAGAGCGAAATCGTTCTTGTCGGATATGCCGGGAATTCTCCGGTTCTGGGAGAAACAGTCTGGTGGGGAACATATATTGTCGACGGCATGCTGCTGCTTCATTACCGCAATCCGAATGGCGACACCGTGCTGGTTAGAATGCCTGCGCCCCCGCTGCCGGAGGTCGAGAAAGAAAAAAGAAAGCAGAAAAAGGACGGGGAAAAGGTACGATCAGGACAAACGTTTCATGTCAAATTTGCTCTTCCCACTCCGGTAATCAGGGAGTCGAAGACAAGCTATTTTACCATGCGGGTGGATTCCGCAAGTGACGCGGCGAGGTCGTTTGTTGTTTCAGACCTGGATAAAATTGTCGAAAAAGAACTTGAAGACAGAAAAAACAGTATTCTTATCAGAACGGTGCTGCGGGTGGTCCTCAGAACAATTGCCGCGCAGAAAGCAAAGAAAGAGATGCAGACGCAAAGTGGTGTGGCCAACCTGCTGATTAATGTCGGGACCGACATTTTGTCGAGCCAGCTCGAGAAAGCGGATACACGGATCTGTTTCCTGCTGCCGAAAACGATCCAGTGCATACGGATACCGGTTGAACCCGGCGTTCATATATTAACTGCGGCCGCCCATGGCAGGGGGGGCGCAATTGTCAATCGGAAAAGCTGGGATGAACTGTCGGTCGCGCCGGTTGAAAAGAAATTCGTTTTTTTCCCTTCACTGATATAGTCGCGGCTTAAAACAGCTTCTTAAGCTTTTTCGCAGCTTTCTTGCCGGCGTCTCCAGCAGCAT
>WJKA01000134.1 GCA_014729375.1 Chitinivibrionales bacterium | reverse complement strand
TACTAACCGGCCTATAAATTCTTCCATATCTGGCCCGCTTTCGGGTTACTGGTTGTCATCCGAACTCGTTTCACCCTTACCGCCAATCGTATCGCGCATCTGGGTGTCCGCTTCAATATTCTTCATTTTATAATAGTCCATTATGCCGAGATTGCCCTTACGGAATGCTTCGGCCATGGCCAACGGCACTTCAGCTTCGGCTTCAACAACTTTCGCTCGCATTTCCTGCACCTTGGCCTGCATCTCCTGCTCGGCGGCAACCGCCATGGCCCGCCGCTCTTCGGCTTTGGCCTGTGCAATCTGTTTGTCCGCTTCGGCGCGGTCTGTTTCGAGCTCGGCGCCGATATTCTTGCCGACATCGACATCTGCAATGTCAATCGACAAAATTTCGAATGCGGTCCCGGCGTCAAGCCCCTTGGAAAGCACGCGTTTGGAAATGGTGTCGGGGTTCTCAAGCACTTCCTTGTGTGTTACCGCCGAGCCGATCGTGGTGACAATGCCTTCGCCGACACGCGCCAGGATTGTATCCTCTCCCGCGCCGCCGACAAGGCGGTCGATATTGGCGCGGACAGTTACGCGCGATACCGCCTTGAGCTGGATACCGTCTTTTGCCACGGCCGCCACCAGCGGCGTCTCGATCACTTTGGGATTGACACTCATCTGCACGGCTTCAAGCACATTGCGCCCGGCAAGGTCGATAGCGACACAGCGGTCGAATTTCAAATCGATATTTGCCTTATCGGCCGCGATAAGCGCCTGCACAACGCGCAATACATTGCCGCCCGCCAGGTAATGCGATTCCAGCGCATCGGTAGAAACATCGAGCCCGGCCTTGACCGCCATGATCTTTGATTCAACGATCAATTTAGGCGGCACTTTGCGGAAGCGCATAAACACTATATTAAACAACCCGACATGCGCACCGGAAATCAGCGCCTGTATCCAGAGAGAGAATGCATTGAACACAAAGAAAAACAGAATTAAGACTATTACGCCAACAACTATGCCGCCTAAAACCAGTAAAGGATTCATGACCTCCACCTTTCCAATTGATACGGTATGCTAAAGATTGACAATTACTCTTGTTCTTCTACAATAATGCGATTACCGGAAACTTCAACCACCAGAACCGGCTTGTCTTTGTCGACATACTCCCCCCGCGTGACCACATCCAGCCGCTTGCCGTTTATCAAGGCCATACCCGCGGGACGCAATGTCGACATGGCCGTCCCCCTTGCATTGAGGTACTTGCGCATCTCATCGGACTGCGCCTGCACGCCGTCCTTTTTCGACAGCGACGCCCGCAGGGTAACCGGCGAACGGGCCATCATTTTCACACCGATGATCACCATCACGGGGATCATCACGATATCAGTCGCCGTCAATACGACACCTGCCGTCGTTGATATGCCGGCAAAAGCGGTATACAGCGCGTAGCCGAACAGGCCAAGGGCGGCAACAGTTAAGATGCCCCCCGAAGGCAGGATTATTTCGGCAATTACTACCCCTACACCCAGCAACTGCAGCACAACGACCAGTATAAGCGTACTATCCATTCCCGTTTATCCTTGCCACGACGATTTTATTGGGAGACGCTTCAATGACACGCACGTTTACTCCCTGCTCTATGAAATCACCCTCGGCAACAACATCAAGCGTTGAGTTGCCTATCCTTGCTTTGCCGGCGGGCCGCAGCGCGGTTTTCACCACCCCTTCATCGCCAATATTTACATCTTTCATGGCGTCAACATCAGCGTGCGATGTCTGGAGGTTTGCCGCAAGGTAAGGACCGCTGATGACTTTTGACACATGCGGGAACGCATAGCGCATCACCAGCATGCCAAGTACAAAGGCGCCGATGCCGGCGCTGAATACCATAATAATATTTTTCATGAGCAATTCCATCTGCCAGGGAAATTCGGGTTTGGGGACAGTGAAGCCCTGCAGTGTCAATATCATGCCGATGGCAATGCACAGTATACCGGCGAGCCCGATGAAGCCGAAACCGGGGGTAACAAACACCTCGACAAACAACAGCAGCAGGCCGATAATCACCAGCAGCATCTCCGTGTAATCCGCAAGGCCGACCGCATGCTGACCGAAAAAGACCAGAGACAGGCAGATGATGCCGATAATGCCGGGAATGCCAAAACCCGGAGTGCGAATTTCCATATACAATGCGGCCAGACCAATCATCATGAGGAGCGGTGCGATCTTAGTAAGAAACCGCACGAACGTTTCCGACCAGTTCTCTTCAATGCGCACCAGTTCATATTCGGAAATGCCGATAGTTTTCAGCGCTTCATCAATTCCCCCAACGCTGGCGCGGGAAAACCCAAGCTGCAACGCTTCATCGTCATTCATAGTCAATAGTTTCCCGCGCGCGACAACGGTCCTTTTGGAAATAACCTTAGCGCTCTGCGCCCGGGGCATCTCCGCAAATGCCAGCGAATCCATATAAAGTACGGTATCGGGCATAGTGACTCTGTACACAACTATATCTTTGCTGACCATCGCCTCGGCCAGCGCCTGCGGATAGCCGTTGCGTTTTGCCAATGTGCGGAATTTTGCCCGCAATGGCGATTGTATTTTTTCACCCAGCGTTTTGGGGCCCTCTTGTGAATACGTAATCGGTTCGCAGTCGCCGATTGTCGTTCCCTCTTTCATAATCAGGCTGTTGCAGGCAAGCGCGATCAGGGCCCCCGCCGATATCGCTTTTGTTTTTACATATGCAACAGTTTTGCCTTTACTGACATTAAGCAACG
>WJKA01000133.1 GCA_014729375.1 Chitinivibrionales bacterium | reverse complement strand
GCTCTGAGTAGCCTTCACCTGTCATAGCCACACACGTAAGTTAGTGCTGTTTAATAAGAAACCACACTTTGCCCGCCACTTTTTCTCACTGATTTTGCCACTTGGGGCAACAAAAAGCCGTTGGTAACGTTTCGGAGACAGGGCTCACTTCAACTTTTCCAGCAATTCCGCATTCGTATACTGCCCTTCATCATCGGCAACCGCTCCCTCAACGGCAGCAATACTTTCGTCAACAGCAAGGCCCTTTACATTTTCATAAACAAGACACTTGTTCCACCCGGATAAATGCACGCGGGAGTTTTGGAATGAAACCGATTCGGCATTCTTGCACACCATGCTTTTTTCTCCGGAAAGAAGCATATTCCGGAATGATACGTCGGCAACCGGCATCTCGGGAAGTCCCCGGATATGAACCGGCTTATACGCCTTGTCAAGTATACAGTCGTGGACCACTATGTGCCTGAAACAGGGCGTCGATATGGAAACCGGTACATGGTCCTCTTTTTCTGAATCATAATAGAACATGTCGATAAAGAAGGGAAATAAGACGTTATTCATAACACAATTATTTACTGCAATATGCTCTGCGCAACCGCCTCTCCCCCGCCGGGTCTTGAGCCGTACCCCCCGGTAGGTTCGATTGAAAATGCAATTCGAAACGGATACATGGCGTACTCCCCCGCTCATCTCGCTCCCGATTCCCACACCGCAATGGCCGTGGCCGGTAATACAGTTGCTGATAACGATATTTTCGCAGGGACCATAATTGCTGTTTTCATATCCGGCTTTCAAGGTGATACAGTCATCGCCGGTGGCGATATAGCAGTTGGTAATGCGCACATTCCTGCACGATTCCGGATTGATACCATCGGTGTTGATACTGTCCGGAGGATTGACAACAGAAATGCTGTCGACCGACACATTTTCACAGAGCAGAAAATGTGTCGTCCACATTGCAGAATTCCTGATTCCAATATCTTTTAAACGTATTTCGGTACATCGGTTAAACATCACCGCTCTCGGTCGGAGCGGCTGGATTATGCCTTCACGGGCAGGATCTCCATTTGTACCCTGTTTCATTTTCCACACGCGATATTCGTCCCAGAAAAACCTCCCGCACCCGTCAACAATGCCGCTTCCGGTAATTGCGATATTAGAGCAGTCACGGGCACAAATCAACGCTGCCATGCCGGGCGATTCTTCGATATAATCATCCGTACAGGTACTTCCCTTGATCACCGCTCCTGCCTGCAAATGAATCCGCACATTGGAGCGCAAGTAAACCGTGCCGGTTTTATATGTTCCTGCAGGAACAACGACTGTGCCTCCGCCTTCCTGCGCACAGAAATCTATAGCTCGTTGTATGGCTTCCGTGTTGAGCGTTTCGGAATCAGGCTTTGCATTGAAATCAAGGATAGTCGGCATTTACAAGTAAGGTTTCACCGATGGTTTGTGAGAATTTTTGCGCCATTTCAGCTTTTCCTAGCCGCGCCTAACCGCAACCTTCACCCTGGCCGTCTCCGGGGTACCGTCAATATCGGTGGTTTTTATGATAAAAAGATATGCCCCTGCACCGACTTTGCGATTATTACTGTTAAGGCCGTCCCAGAAAACGCCGTAATCAGTGGGGCCTTCCTTGTACACACGCAGGTCTTTTCGCACAACATTGGCAACAGCATCGTAGACAACCACACTGCCATACGCTCCATCCGGCTGCATGTCAAGCGGTCTTCTGGTCTGGATTCCCACAACAGTTCCCGCGGTCACGCTGCTGCCGCTCTGCGACTTTATGACATTCGTATAAAATGTCCGCACTGCAGGCGGAATTTCGTCCCGCCCCGGAACAAAGGGATTGACAATAACACCTGTTCGCAGCTTATCACCAGCGTATTGCACAGGAGCTTTGCGGCCGTTTTCAGGCGGTGATACGCCGCTCGAATCAACAAGCGGACTGTCAGTACTTTTCAATTGCAGGCTGTCGATCCCGCCGACCGGTATGAAATCTCCGCGCATGATAATCACCGCTCCACCGGAAAGCCGGCTGAGATCGGATGGTCCCGTTTCGGAAAACGGCTCGTTTTTGAGAGTATCCAGCCGGTAATAGTTGAACGCATCCGAGGGCGTGGCTGTTGATGATCTCCAGAGAACCGGCTCACTGAACTCAACAACCAGGGAATCGTTTCCGGTTTGCGGATCGCGATAATACCGGGCAGTCTTTATCACCGGCCCGGCACCGTCAATAATCCCGGTGACATAAAAATAGCTGCTGTCTGAGGTCATTGGGAGGGTTGTCAGCTCAACAGCAGCCGACTGCCACCCGGTCTCGAGGATATCCCCGGTATTTTCTTGTAGAATGAGATGAATTGTCTTTTGCGAAGGATCGGCGACAATGCTGTCGACCCGCAGCTTGACAATACTTCCGTCAAGCGAAACGATCCGGAGACTGCTGATCAGTTCCGCGGGATCGGGCATAGTTTCCCTGAGTGCGCGGTTGTCGGTCCAGGTAATATCGACCCGGTCAAGATGCCCGTCACCGCTGGTATCAAGAAGCGTTGCAGTTACCGGGATACTGTCGATTGTCGGGATTTCCTCACAGTAAAGCTCAATTCCCGAAGGGACCGGGGCGCCCGCCATCTGCTTGACATAAAACGTAGAAGTAATCACCGAATCATCCACAATCCGGTCGGTCGTGTCTAAGTACCGGTAATTAATATTCAGCTCGAATTTTGAAACCGTATCGCTGAGCATGAATCCGCTTGAAAAAAGAAACGTGCTGTCCATGAATGCTGTTGAAGACCGCTGGTTTACCGCTATTTTTGTCGGGCTCCCCGGGACAAGAATATTCGTAAGGATTTGCTCCATGAAAAGCTCCATAAGCGCATCGTACGATGTCTGCATTGCCCAGAGCGTACTCTGCGGATTGGTGCTCGAATATCCGTTCTGCCTGATATTATCGGTCATGGTCTCGAGGCTCTGGGGCGCACTGCCGCTTGAAGTGAAATAAACGGTGAATGTTGTTGGTATGCTGTCTCCCCGAGTGAAATGATTGGATGAAAACCCGGCCTGATTATCCCCGTATGGCTCGCCGTCGGAGAGAAAAACGACAAACCGGCGCTCAGGCGGATTTTCAGCACGGGTCATCGCATCTTTTGCAGCCTCAAAGGCAATATTGATATTGGTATACCGTTCGATATCGAAATCCGGAGAATATTCGAGGTCGACATAGTTGTAGGGCTGATTGTCTTTGGTAATCTCAACAGTATCAGTCGCAAGTACATCCTTGATAATAGATATGCCGGCAGTGCCGTCGTATTCCCTGTTCAGTTTTATCAGAGGGAGATATGCCTGATCCGGTTCGCCGTCATAGGTCTTCGGCATGCGCCGGAAATACCGGCTGAAATATTCTGATGTGCCCTGATCAAAAAAGAGATGGTCGGTAAATACAATCACACCGACTTCCGCATCCGGCCGGGCTGCATAAATTGTATCAAGCAAAGCTCTCGTAACAGTAAAACGCGAGCCCCACCGGTCGTTGGGGTCTCCCGAACCGGAACCGCTCATGCTTCCCGAATTGTCAATAGCAAACATAATAGAAGGCGTCTGCGAATCGTCCGAGGTGTCCTGAAGTACCACCGATGAAAGACACGCACGAATATTGGAAGAAAGCGCAATAACATATTCAGGGACCACAATAGTGTCGCCGTCATAGATTTCCGGGCATTCGGTCAGCCGGAACTCGCACACCTGATCGGCATATGCCGGTAGTACAAGCAGTAATCCTGCTGCAAGCG
This sequence comes from Chitinivibrionales bacterium, assembly GCA_014729375.1. Classification (GTDB taxonomy): domain Bacteria; phylum Fibrobacterota; class Chitinivibrionia; order Chitinivibrionales; family WJKA01; genus WJKA01. Next base: position 2,773 of record WJKA01000133.1, on the reverse strand, counting down.
CGCGTAAATCCGGCATTCGGACCCGGCCGGCGAAAATGTGCCATAATTTAATCGCCAATAGACAACTCCACGGTAAAAGGCCCACCAGTATCGGGGTTAATCCGCTCGGTCCATTTCAATTCCCGCCAATCGCCTCCGGAATCGGGCCTGAACTCGCATTCAACGGTAAAATCTGTTGAATGGGGGTTGATAACCTTATAGGAAGAATATTCGCCGAAATCGACCTCTTCATTCCAGAGCGAGTCAAGTGCTGCAATATTGCGGATTGTATACGTCGTTTTTGTTCCGATGATGCTGGTTGTGGTGCAGGCATTTTGAAACCTGAGTTCTGATGGCCCAGCCTGCTGTTGTTGCAGTCCGCCTGATGGATTGGAATCGCTGCACCCGAGTACCAGTGCTGCAATTGATACAGCCGGAATTATAATGCGGATACTCAGCAACATGCTTTTTCTCTCCCCTCCCCAATCGGGCAAATCTTACACTGCGCACTGTATGCGCAATTAAAATCGCCTGCTTACAAAATAACCAAATACACCGGAACCTTCAAGCATTTTTTTTATGAATTGCAATGATTCTTAAATGCCTTAAAGTACAAAAGTTCGTCCGTCCCCGTTTCCCCTCACAATTTCCCCTCACAATGGCTCGATCCGGGTGGAAAGCACACCGGGCAACGGCGCAACATTTTTCTTCAGTATCCCCTGCTAAAAGGAGCATTCAGATGAACAAACCTGTTCGAATCATGCCGTGTCTTGACATGCAGAAAGGCAGCGTGGTCAAAGGCATCCATTTTGTTGATATCAAAGACGCGGGCGACCCGGTTGAGTGCGCGCTGGTCTATTGCGAAGCCGGTGCGGACGAGCTGGCTTTGCTTGACATTACCGCCACGGTTGAATCGCGGTCGACCATGCTTGATGTTGTGTCCCGCGTGGCCGGGATTGTGAAAAAGGCTGTCATCCGTCTCATTGTAAATAAATAGAACAGATTACTCGCGGATTGTTCTGGTTTTCCACCAGTGAAAATCGTTATGGCTCCACTGAGCCAGATTATACACAGAAAATGAAAATCCCCTCTGTCCATGACGGACCCCATGGCTGTTTATATCGAAATCTTCAGAACGATACCCTTCAGGAGAGTATATACTATAAAAATCAAATTCAAAATGATCCAGAATTGTAATTCCTATCCCATGATTCCTTTCAAATCGTTCGCCGAGCCTGTCGATTAAAAATCCAAACCGGTATGATACCGTATTCATAAAAGAAATCTCAGCACCAGTATTAATATTTGCTTCATAGAATACCTCTTCAATACCCCGCTCATCTTCCAGATCAGTGTACAATGCTTTCCAGAAAGGATCAGGCTGCTTATTCGGATAATTTTTTGCCAACTCACGGGAAATACGTATTTCAGCGGCAATGTCAAATAGCCAGGTATTCCATAGCGACATTCCTCCTTTGAATGCCAGGGCCGCATTTATGGTAAACGGTATTGGATCGGCTTCTTCACGCGATATATAAAATACCGGCGGCCCCATGTTCTGAAAAGTCAAGCCAAACCTGCCAAATTTGAGGAACCGGTATAGATAACCGATATCGAATGCAAATGTTCTTCCGATTCCTTCATCACCCTCACCAATGCCCGGAGCCAGATAAGAACCTATATATTTGGCATTCACGCCGAATGAATGGTTCTCTATACCGAAATCTTCCAGATTAAAACCCCAGCCAAGGGTAAAAACAGTCTCACGGCTGCGAAATCGAGCAACTACCCTGCCTTCTTCATCTACCATGGAGTTTTGACCTAATTGTATATGGTTTATGTCAAACCCAAATCCCATAGCGTGTGGAACATTCAGTTGATAAACGCCTGCAATCTGAAAATGATGCAGATTATGCAACTCGAGTGCCGGCAACAATCCCTCATAAAATTGCGTTACCGCGCCTCCACGCCATCGGTAATTATAAGTCCCCAGGCCGGCAGGGTTCCAATAAATACAATTTTCGTCATCGGCAAGAGCAGTCCCGACCTCGCCCATACTGTATTGCCGTGCTCCATGGGGAAAAACCAGTGTTATTACTGCTGCCTGAAATGCTGCATGCGACATATTCAGCGCCGACAGTATAAAAATCAACAAGAAAAAATAGCGGTACATACCTTTCAAATTACTATATTGCATTATCCGAAAACATTATATTAGCTTTATATTCAATCTTTTTTTACCATAATATGAAAAAACAAATCATATTGGCAATTATTGTATTATTGGCATGCACGGTAATTTCACCCGCTTCAGACCGGTTCTGGAGTACCAAGTTTGCTTTTAGCAGCTCAACCTGGACAGGCCCGGATATCCATAATTCTTCATTTATGCCCGGCTATGCAATGGGTTTTGATATTCAGATTCCAGTTTTTTCCAGATTATCATTCAGGCCGGGACTGCAATTGCTGACAAAAGGCAGTACTGTTGATAACCATGCAATTCAGGATTATTATGTCGCAGCACCGCTTGCCGCAAAATTATCCTATAATGCTGCAAAAACTTTTTCTCCCTACTTGTTTGGCGGCACCGAATACGGGATAGCAATCAGGGCGCGCAAAACAGGCGGAAATAATTACAGATTAATCAATATCGGATCAAGCCGGGTATTTGTTGAACATCCAACAACAACTGCCGATTTTGGTTTTTCAGTCGGCGGCGGTCTTGACATTGTAATGGAAGAAACAGTTTTGATATTTGAAGCGAAGTATTACCAGGGAGCACTCCGTATTTCTC